>NZ_JBNPON010000007.1:0-89460 GCF_050315195.1 Clostridium sp. SGI.024
AGGGTATTAAATGAAAGCAGTATTAAGTATATCAAATCTTAATACAAACGAAGATGTTATTAGCATTAAAGATGTTATAGCTCACAGTGAAGGTACTATTGCTTGTGAAGTTAATGTAAATAAGAAGGAAGTAAGTGTAGTTTACGATGATAATACTATATCTCTAGATGCAATAATAACAGCAATTGAAGAACTTGGATATAGCGTTATATAAAATATATTAAAGATAAATTATTTAGAAACCTTTTAAATTTTTAATTGATATGTTAAAATGGACTAGGAATAAATTCATAATATTAGGAGGTGCTAATTATGGCATTTAAGATTGAAGATTCATGTATAAACTGTGGTGCATGTGCTGCAGAATGCCCAGTTGATGCTATAAGTCAAGGAGATACTCAATTCGTTATTGATGAGGATGTTTGCATAGATTGTGGAAACTGTGCAAATGTTTGTCCAGTAGGAGCTCCTGTACAAGCATAATTTTACATAAGGAACCACTAATTTAGTGGTTCCTTATTATTTTCTTTCAATAATATTACTGTTGGAGTACTACTTAATGGAAGCTCGTTAGTATATATGGTATTAGTATTATAATAAATGATGTTATCTAGAGAAGATAAAAATTTTAATGGACCATCTAAATAAAAATATTCTGAAGATGTTTTAAATGACATTGGAATTATATATTTTGGCTTTAGTGATTCAATAAGCTTAGCTGCTAAATCTCCATCTAAACAAAAATGACCTCCAATTGGAATAAATAAAAAATCCAAATGATTTAACTTGCTTATTAACTCATCATTTAATAAATGTCCTAATGAACCTAAGTGACAAAGTTTAACTCCATCAATTTCTAAAAGGTATATAATATTTTCACCTCTTCTAAATCCAGAAAAGTTATCCCTATAACTATTAAAAGCCTTAATAATAAAGTACTCATTTTCAAAGTATGTAGTATCATTAATAATAATATTATTATTAATAAGACAATCATTAATAAATTCATTGTTATGTGAGTGACTAAGAGTAATTATATCTGCTTTTAAATCATATTTTTGTATATAGGGATATATTTGCATTGGATCTATTAAAACCTTTTTCCCTAATAAGTTTTTAATTAAAAAACAAGAATGGCCAATCCACTTAATTTCCATATTAATCACCTCATTTATAGTTTAAACAAAAGGAATTTTATAATTCTTATTGTATGAAAATTTAATATTGGACATATTAAGACTTATAATATATAATGAAAGTCAAAGAAGGTCTAATTTAAAAAATAAGTTTAAGAAGGTGAAATTATGGCAAGAATTTCAGATACAATAGAAAATTTTATAAAAGATATGTTAAATGAAGAAAGAGAAAGACAAGTTTTAATTCAGAGAAACGAGTTAGCAGATAAATTTTCCTGTGCGCCATCGCAAATTAATTATGTATTAACAACAAGATTCACATATGAAAAAGGATATATAATTGAAAGTAAAAGAGGTGGCGGTGGATATATAGTTATAAGAAAAATAACATACGATGATAAAGCTGAAAGATTAAATTTAATTAATAATTCCATAGGTGAAAGCATAACTTATGGAAATGCTTTATCTATTTTAGAACATTTAAATGATACTAAAGTAATTTCAAATAAGGAGTTTGAAATTATTAAGATAACTTTAAATGATAGAACTTTAGCATCTGTTGAAAATAAAAATAAATTAAGAGCAGATATGTTAAAGGGAATATTAGCAGTTGTATTATCTTAAAGTATGTTATATATCTATAGTTTATCTGTGTGGTGTAATTTAGCAATAGGGTATGGAGGTATTTATGGTTTTCGGTAAATTTACAGAAAGAGCACAAATAGTACTTGTAGAAGCTCAAAAAGAATCACAGTATTTTAAGCATGGGTATATAGGAACGGAGCATATTCTTTTAGGAATATTAAAAGAATGTGGTTTTGCTAATAGAGTTTTATATATTAGTGGAATTACTGTAGATAAGGTAAGGAATCTTATAGAAGACTACTTAGGCTTTGGTGATGTAGATGTTTCTATAGGAGAAATGCTATTAAATCCTAGAACTAAAAGAGTATTTGATGATAGTTTAGCTAAGGCGATGATGTATAATCATAATTATATAAATCCAGAGCATATTTTATTGGCTTTACTAGATGATGTTGAAAGTATAGCTTATACTATAATTTCAAATTTAAAAGTAGATTTAAAAGGAATAAAAACTGAAATTATTAATTATATCAATAAAAATGATATAAATGATGCAAAGCAGTTAGAAGATAAAAAGAAAAATCCAAATAAAACTCCAATGCTTAATCAATATGGTAAAGATTTAACTACTTTAGCTAAAGAGGGAAGACTTGACCCATTCATAGGAAGAGAAAGAGAAAGTAAAAGAATACTAGAAATATTGTGTAGAAGAAACAAGAATAATCCATGTCTTATAGGAGAACCTGGAGTTGGTAAAACTGCAGTTGTAGAAGGATTAGCGCAAATGATAGTTGAGGGAAGAGTTCCAGATATCTTAAAGGATAAATATATAATATCTTTAGATTTAACAGCTATGATAGCAGGAGCTAAATATAGAGGAGAATTTGAAAATAGATTAAAAAAGGTTATGGATGAAATAATAAGTTCTCAAAACGTAATAATATTTATAGATGAGATTCACACAATAGTTGGAGCTGGTGGAGCAGAGGGGGCTATTGATGCCTCTAATATATTAAAGCCGGCATTGGCTAGAGGTGAAATAAAATGTATTGGAGCAACTACTATTGATGAATATAGAAAGTATATTGAAAAGGATTCAGCTTTAGAAAGAAGATTTCAACCTGTAATTGTAGATGAACCTTCAAAGGAAGAAACTCTTGAAATACTTAAGGGGCTTAGAGAAAAATATGAACTTCACCATATGGTAAAAATAGAAGATGAGGCTTTAGAAGCTGCTATAGAGTTATCAGACAGATATATATGTGATAGGTTTATGCCTGATAAGGCAATTGATTTAATAGATGAGGCATCAGCAAAAGTTAGAATTGAAAATCTAAGTTCACCTCCAGAAATAGGAGATTTAAAAAGGAATTTAGAAATGCTATCAAAAGATAAAGAAACTGCAATTAAAAGTCAAAGCTTTGAGAAAGCAGCTTATTTAAGAAATGAAGAAATAGAGATTAAAAATAAGTTAAATATATTAACTGTTAATTATAATACTTTAGAGTTTAGTAATATTGTAAGTAGAACTGAGATAGCAAAAGTAGTTTCAGTTTGGGCTAAGATACCAGTTGAAAAATTAACAGAAGAAGAATCAGAAAGGCTTTTAAGACTTGAAGAGGTTATTCAGGAAAGAGTTGTTGGGCAGAAGGAAGCTGTAACAGCAATATCTAAAGCTGTAAGAAGAGCTAGGGTTGGACTAAAAGATCCTAATAGACCAATAGGGTCATTTATATTTTGTGGACCAACAGGAGTTGGAAAAACAGAACTTTCCAATACTTTAGCTGAAGTTATGTTTGGAGATAGAAAAAGCTTAATAAGAATTGATATGTCAGAATATATGGAAAAGCATTCAGTATCAAGGCTTATAGGAGCTCCTCCAGGATATGTTGGATATGAAGAAGGGGGCCAATTAACAGAGGCTGTAAGGCGTAGCCCTTATTCTGTAATATTATTAGATGAAATAGAAAAGGCTCATCCTGATGTATTTAATATACTACTTCAAATAATGGAAGATGGTAAACTTACAGATAGTAAGGGAAGAACAGTAAATTTCAAAAATACCATAATAATAATGACTTCTAATGTAGGTGCCCATGACATAAAAAAACAGAATTCAGTTGGATTTATAAATCAAAGAAATATAGAAAATACTGAATTTGAAAATATGAAAAAAATGATTATGGAAGAAGTGAAAAAACAATTTAAACCAGAGTTTTTAAACAGAATAGATGAAGTTATCGTATTTCGCAAGCTAGTTGATAACGATATCTTAAAAATTGTTAATCTTATGTTAAATAGTACTATAAATAAATTGAAGGAAAGAAAAATAATAATTAATTTAAATGAAGATAGTAAAAAGTTTTTAGTAAATAAGGGTGTAGATATAAATTATGGGGCAAGACCTTTAAGAAGAATAATAGCTAAAGAGTTAGAAGACAAATTAAGTGAAGAAATGCTTAAGGGTTGTATTAAAGGTGGAGATAATTTAGAAATTTATTGTGATGGTGATGAACTTTGTATTAAGCATATATCATAATATATGGAGCTGTGGTAGCAGCTCCTTAATTTTATATTATTTACTTTACATTGTAAGATAGTATCTTTGTTTAATATTTATAATATATCATTAATATTTTTGTATAAAAATGGATAAGTATATTCAATTAATAAAAATTATTATATAAAATAGTTGCATTTTTAAAATCAGAAGCATATAATTAATACAAAGAATATACCCCTAGGGGGTAGGAGGAGATATGATGGGCAAAGAAGTAAAACATAAAGAATTGATAATAATCGGCGGGGGCCCTGCTGGCTTAACTGCTGCTATATATGCAACGAGAGCGAAATTAGACATGCTTTTATTAGAAGATCAGATATTAGGTGGTCAAGTAAGAAATAGTTATACGATTGAAAATTATCCTGGATTTAAACAAGTTTCAGGAACTGAACTTGCAGATTTAATGCAACAACAAGCAGAAGAACTTGGAGCTGAAATAGATGAATTTGACATGATAGAGAGAGTTGATTTTAGTGGAGATGAAAAAATTATCGAAACTAATAATTATATATATAAAACAGATTCAGTAATAATAGCAACAGGAGCAACTCCAAGAAAATTACCACTTCCAAATGAAGAAAAATTTTCAGGAAAGGGTATACATTATTGTGCAGTATGTGATGGAGCAATGTATGATGGCAAAATAATAGGAGTAGTTGGTGGAGGGAACTCTGCTTTAGAAGAGGCTTTATTTTTAACTAAATTTGCTACTAAGGTATATATGATAAGAAGATATGATTATTTTAAAGGTGAAAAAGCTACTGTTGAAGAAGTTATGAATCACCCTAAGATAGAAGTATTATTTAATGAAGATCTAATCAATGTGGAAGGTGAAAACTTCGTACAAAAGGCAATTATAAAAAATACAAAGGATGGTTCAGAAAAGGAAATAGATATTGATGCAGTATTTGGATTTATTGGAACTGAACCAAAAACAGAATATTTTAATGATTATATTGAATTAACACAAGGTGGATATATAAAGACTGATGAATGTATGCGAACAAATGTTAAGGGTGTATTTGCTGCTGGAGATGTAAGAGAAAAAGAATATAGACAAATTACAACAGCAGTTGCTGATGGAACAATAGCAGCATTAGAGGCGGAAAAAGTAATAGTTGAAAAAAAGAAAAATAGGAAATAATAATAGCATTATAATACAGTAAGGAGAGATAATATGATAAAAATATATTCAACATCATGGTGCCCAGCGTGTATTAAGGCAAAAAAATTCTTCGATATGAAGGGCTGGGAGTATAAAGAAATTAATGTAGCTGATAAACACGAAGATAGAGAAGAAGTCTTTAAAGTTTCAGGGCAAAGAACTGTTCCTGTAATAGATATAGACGGAGAAATTATAGTAGGGTTTGATAAAAATAAAATAGAATTGGCAAAGAAATAAGAGGGGGGATAAAATGTTTAGTTGTATAAGAGGAGAAGAGTTAACTTTTAAGAATTTAGTGAATGGTGAATGGGTAACTAGCAATAGCAATAAATATATAGAGATATATTCACCTATTGGAAATTGTTTAGTAGGTAAGGTTCCTGCAATGACAAAGGAAGAGGTAGACTTTGCAATAAAGAATGCAAAAGAAACACAGATATCTTGGAAAAATGTACCTGTAAATAAAAGGGCTGAAATATTATATAAGGCAGCAGATTTACTAATTGAAAAATCAGATGAAATGTCAGATATAATGATGAGGGAAATTGGAAAAGATAAAAAGTCATGTGAGTCAGAAATATTAAGATCAGCAGATTATGTTAGATTTACAGCAGATACAGCTAAGAATCTATCAGGAGAGAGTATTCCAGGAGATAGCTTCCCAGGATTTAAGAAAAATAAGATTTCTCTAGTAACTAGAGAACCGTTAGGAGTGGTTTTAGCTATTTCTCCATTTAATTATCCAGTAAACTTAGCATCTTCAAAGATTGCACCAGCTTTAATTGCTGGTAATTCAGTAGTATTAAAACCTGCTACTCAAGGAAGTTTATGTGGATTATATTTAGCAAAGATATTTGAGCAAGCAGGAGTTCCTGCAGGTGTATTAAATACTGTTACTGGAAGAGGTAGTGAAATAGGGGATTATATAGTAACTCATCCTTCTATTGACTTTATAAACTTTACTGGAAGTACAGAAGTAGGTACAAGAATCTCAAAAATAACTAGTATGGTACCATTGCTAATGGAACTTGGAGGAAAAGATGCTGCTATTGTATTAAAGGATGCAGACTTAGATTTAGCAGCTTCTAATATTGTTTCAGGAGCATATTCTTATTCCGGACAAAGATGCACAGCTGTTAAAAGAATATTAGTTGTAGAAGAAGTAGCAGATAAGTTAGTTGAGAAAGTTAAAGAAAAAGTTGAAAAATTAAAGGTTGGAAATCCTCTAGATGGAGCTGAAGTTGTTCCTTTAATAGATAATAAGGCAGCAGATTTTGTTTGGGAACTTATTGATGATGCCAGAGAAAAAGGTGCTCATTTATTGGTTGGTGGAAAGAGAGAAGAAAACTTAATTTATCCAACATTATTTGATAATGTAACAACAGATATGAGATTAGCTTGGGAAGAACCATTTGGTCCAGTTCTACCTATAATTAGAGTTAAAGATAAGGATGAAGCAATTGAAATTGCAAATAAATCTGAATATGGATTACAATCATCAGTATTTACTGAAAATATTAATGAAGCATTTTATGTTGCAGATAAATTAGAAGTTGGTACAGTTCAAGTTAATAATAAAACTGAAAGAGGACCAGACCATTTCCCATTCTTAGGTGTTAAGGCATCTGGAATTGGAACTCAAGGTATAAAGTATTCAATAGAAGCTATGTCAAGACCAAAGGCTACTGTTATTAATATAGGTAGATAGATTGGTGTTTTAAAAATATAATTGAATAATTAATATGGAGCTGCTTCAACAGCTCCATTAAATTTATAAAAAAAGAAGTAGTCAAATTATAACTACTTCTTTTTAACTATATAATAATAGATTAAATTTTAGATATTTATGTTTTAAATATTATTTATTTAATGCTTTATCTATAGCATTTTTATCAAAACCAACTATAACAGTACCATCTATATCTAAAACAGGAACTCCCATTTGTTTTGATTTATTTATCATTTCATCTCTAGCATTCATATCTTCTTGTACATTAAATTCTTCAAATGCTACACCTACTGATTTTAAGTAATTTTTTGCTTTTACGCACCATGGACAAGCGTTTGTACTATAAACTTTAACCATTTGTAATCCTCCTTTTAATTATCAATAGATAATTAATATTATATAATATTAATTCTACATTATTTTATAAGTAATTTCAATATTTAAAGTATATTTTATTAAAAATAAAGAATGTGGTAGTATATAATATAAATACAAATTATTTAATAAAATTTTGATTGTCTAAATTAGAATTAATAATCATGTTATCTAAAGAAGTATCTTGAGAATTAAAAAACAATTCTTTAGATAAATTTTTGGTTTTATCTTCACGTATTATATTTTTTGAAGGTAAATTAGAAAAATAATTTCTATTAAGCATTATATCATCTCCTTTTATAATTATGAAATTATTTTTCCAAAAAAATTATTATTTATAACACTTTAAGAAATTAACGAACTGGTCTAGACATCTATAACGATTTTTAATATAATATTTTTAGGAGGATTAACAATGATAGATAAAAGTAGCCCAATTCCTGTATATTACCAATTGAAGAATGATTTAATCTCAAAGATTTCAGAAGGAGTGTGGAAGCCTGGGGATTGTATATCAAGTGAAAGAGAACTTTGTGATATATACGGGGTTAGTAGAATGACCATTAGACAGGCTATTGGTGAACTTGTACAAGAAGGAATACTTCTCAGAATTAAAGGAAAAGGAACTTTTGTATGTGAGCAAACATTTAAGCAAAAGGATATGATGAGCTTTACTGAAATAGTAAAACAAATGGGGAAAAAATTAAGATCTGAAATAGTTGAATTTGAGAAAGTCTCAACCCCAGAAGATTTAACTGATATCTTTTTGTTAGATGAATTATATAAGATAACTAGAAAGCGTATAGTTGATGATGAATGTGTTGCAATAGAAAAAGTTTATATACCTGTAGATTACTGTGGGTACATAGATGAAGAAATGCTAAAGGGATCTTTATTTAAAATTTTAGAGAGTTTTGGTTATAAGGTAGATTATTCACAATCCTCAATGGTTTCAGTTATTATGGATAATGAATTAAAAGAAGCATTCAATGTTAATCAACAAGTGCCTATGCTAAAGATTATTAGTAAAACTTATGATTCAAATAATAAGTTGATATTTTTAGAAGAGGCTATATATAGATCAGATAAATTTATTTTAGAAGTTAATATATCACGAAGAGAGGGGAAGATACGATGAAGGTTATAGTAACAAAGAATTATGATGAGTTAAGTAAGGTAGCTGCAAATGAAATGGCAATGGTAGTGAAAAATAATCCAAAAGCTATATTAGGATTAGCAACAGGTGGATCACCAATTGGTATGTATAAGGAATTAATTAGAATGAATAAAGAGGGGGAAATTGATTTCTCTAAGGTAACTACTGTTAACCTAGATGAATATGTTGGATTAAGTGGAGATCATCCTCAAAGTTACAGATACTTTATGAATGAAAATTTATTTAATCATATAAACATAGATAAGAAAAATACTTATGTTCCAAATGGATTAGCAAAAAATATTGAAGAAGAGTGTAAGAACTATGATAATAAAATAGAGAATTTAGGTGGTACAGATGTTCAGTTATTAGGAATTGGTAACAATGGACATATAGCCTTTAATGAACCAGATGAAGATTTAGTATCAGGAACACATTTAACTAATTTAACACAAGATACAATACAAGCAAATGCTAGATTTTTTGATTCAATAGATGAAGTTCCAAAGACAGCATTAACAATGGGGCTTGGTGGAATAATGAAATCTAAAAAAATAATAGTTATAGCAAGTGGAGAATCTAAAGCAGAGGCAGTAAAAGCTATGGTAAATGGAAAAATAAGTACAAAAATGCCAGCATCTATGTTACAAATGCATAGAGATGTTGTAGTTATAGTTGATGAAGCTGCTGCTAAATTATTATAAAATCAAAATAAGGTTTAATTTTTTAAAAGAATTGCAATAATGTAAATATTGTAGTTCTTTTTTTACATATTAAGTTATATAAAAATTGGTTTTTATATTTTCTTGTGATATAGTATTTATAGTAATTTAATAAGGATTTTTATAATAAAATAAATAGAATTGGTAGGTAAATTATATGGCAAAGATTAAATCCATATTTGTGTGTCAAGAATGTGGATATGAGTCCCCTAAATGGCTAGGGAAATGTCCAGATTGTAATAAATGGAATACTTTGGTTGAAGAAATTAAAGAAACACATAAAGAAGTAAAAGCTAAAGTAAATAATATTAGAGTAATAGAAAATATGCCAAAGAGTATAAGAGATATAAAGTCAGGAGAAAAGGAAAGATATGATACTGGCTTAAAGGAGCTAAATAGAGTTTTAGGTGGTGGGTTAGTAAGAGGTTCTTTAACATTAATATCAGGTGACCCTGGTATAGGGAAATCAACACTTCTTCTACAAACTGCAGATTCTATTTCTAAAAATTATGGGAAGGTTTTATATGTTTCTGGAGAGGAATCTGAAGAACAAATCAAAATTAGAGGGGATAGGTTAGGGGTCAATGCAGAAGCTCTTTATATATTATCTGAAACTAATTTAGACCTAATAGAAGCATATATTAATGAAATAAAACCTGTATTTGTAATTATAGACTCTATTCAAACTGTATATAAGGAATCTATTACATCAGCACCAGGAAGTGTATCTCAAGTTAAAGAATGTTCTAATGCTATTATGAGAATAGGAAAAAATCAAGGGATACCTTTATTTATAGTTGCTCATGTAACAAAACAAGGGGAGTTAGCAGGGCCAAGAGTCTTAGAACACATGGTTGATACTGTTTTATATTTCGAAGGTGAACGTACAGAAGAATTTAGGGTTCTTAGAACTATGAAAAACCGTTTTGGTACTACTAGTGAGATTGGTGTTTTTGAAATGGCTGAAGAAGGGTTAAAGGAAATATATGATCCTTCGAGAATATTTCTAGAGGATACTAATTTTAATCAAGAGGGTTCTGTAGTAATAGGGATTATGGAAGGAACCAGGCCTATATTAGTTGAAATGCAAGCTTTAGTTAGTGAAAGTAATACCCATTTAGCTAGTAGAACTGCAGTAGGTATAGATAACCAAAGGCTAAGGCTTATACTAGCAGTATTAGAGAAAAAGTTAAGAGTACCTTTTTATAAATATGATGTTTATGTAAATGTAGTTGGAGGACTTACCTTAGATGGAACTACAGGAGATTTAGGGTTAGCATTAGCACTATTATCTAGTGTGAAAAATGCAGGATTAAAACTTAAGAGAACTGTTATAATCGGAGAAGTGGGATTAACAGGAGAAATTAGGCCTATAGCTTCTTGCGAAAGATTAATTAAAGAAGCTGAAAAAATGGGATTTGAAAATGCAATTATTCCTGAGAGAAATAGGGATAAAGTAAATAGTAGTAATATAAATATAATAGGTGTAAGTAATTTAAGAGAGGCTATAAATAAGATATTCTAACGGATTGGGTGAGTGTATGAGGATAAAAGATGACGAAGAAATAAAAGGTATATTAAAGCTTATGAGTCCAGGAACAGCATTAAGAGAAGGTTTAGAAAATATCTTAAGAGCTAAGACAGGTGGTCTTATAGTTATAGGTGATAACGAAGAAGTTATGAATATAGTAGATGGTGGATTTAATATAAATTCAGAGTATTCACCAGCTTATGTTTATGAATTAGCAAAAATGGATGGTGCTATTGTATTAAGTAGCGATTTAAAAAGAATAATTTATGCTAACACACAACTAGTTCCAGATCATACTTTAAGCACATATGAAACTGGTACTAGACATAGAACTGCAAATAGAGTTGCAAAACAAACTGGTAATATAGTAATAGCAATCTCTCAAAGGAGAAATATTATTACCATATATAAGAATGATTTAAAATATGTACTTCAAGAAAGCAGTGTAATTTTAGCTAGAGCAAATCAAGCGATACAGACATTAGAAAAATACGTAAATGTTCTAGAGAGAGTAATAAATAATCTTAATTTATTAGAGTATCAAGATTTGACTACTATCTTTGATGTAGTTACAGCTATTCAAAGAACTGAAATGGTTATGAGAGTAGTAGAAGAAATAAAAAGATATATAGTGGAACTTGGAAATGAAGGAAGATTAATATTAATGCAATTAAGTGAGCTTATAAGATTTATTGAAAGAGATGGAATATTGTTAATAAGAGATTATTGCAAAGAAGGTATGGATTATAATGAAATATATAGAGATATTCAAAGGCTTACCGCAGAAGAATTGGTAGATTTAGATTTGATAGCAAAACTATTAGGGTATCCTTCACTTTCATTAACTGATACATTAATTTCACCAAAGGGATATAGAATACTATTTAAGGTTCCTAGGGTACCTGTTTCGGTAATAGAAAATCTTGTAAAGCATTTTAAAGAGCTTAAATTTGTTATTGCAGCGGATACTAATGCCTTAGATCAAGTAGAAGGTATTGGAGAAGCAAGAGCTAAGGCCATAAGAAGTGGCCTTAAGAGAATAAAAGAACAGATATACTTAAAAAATGAGATTTAGTATTTTTATGTATAAAAGTGAAATAAATAGATAATAATAAAAAAGCAGGAGGTAACCTGCTTTAAACTTATCTAAATGTAAACTTTCCTAATAGATTTATTTTATTTTCTTCTTTTAAGAATATGTCGTATAAATTTAAATCTAAACAATTGCATAAGGAAGTAAGGTAAAATATATTATTTCCTATTTCGGTCTCTATAGTGTCGCGACAATTATTGCAAAGAGTTCCTTGAATTTCATTACTCAAAGAATGATTTAAACTATTTTCATCATTAAAAGTAGTCTGCTTTTTAGCCGAAATTTCAATACAACCGCAATTAGTTACTGATTTAACTAATGCCCTATTAATTCTAGCATTTGATTCATTTAACTTGGTCATTATGTCAAGTATGCTTCTATGACGTAATAAAGATTCATCAACATCATTCTGAAAATTATCAAAAATTATATCTTTCATATGCATCAACTCCTTAAGGTTTACGGCTGTTGTTTATGATTTTTATAGTGTCGAAAGGAATAGTAATTAACTTAAACTTATAATAAATTAATTACATAATTATTTATAGGGGGTATTTTAAATTAATAAGATTTTAATAAATATTCATTTTGGATAATACCTTTATATGGTATAATTAATAAAAAATAAAAAAATTAGGAGGTGAAAAAATGTTAAAAAAGATTATAAGGGTTATATTTACCATAATAGGCCTAATAAGTGGTTATATATTAAGTGGAATCTTATTAAATATAAAGCTTATAGGAGATCTATCTTTTTTATCGAAAACTACTGCAATTATATCTTTTCGTGTTATTTTAACTTTATTAATTGGAATTATTCTTTATTTTATTTCTCCGAGTATATATGACTCTATTTTGAAATTTATTGAATATATAGAAAGAAATATTCAAAGATTCACAGCAAGTGAAATTATATATGGAATATTTGGAGCAACCATATCTTTAATAATAACATCATTAATAGGATTACCTTTAAATAGAATAGATTTATTTGGATTAGGACCAATACTATTTGTGTTAGTAAACCTAATATTTGCAATAATATTTGCTAACATTTTTATAGAAAAAAGGGACGATATATCTAATGTTCTTGCTAATTTAAGAAAGAATAGTATTAAGGACAAGAAATCTAAGATAATAGTTAAGAATAATCCTAAGGTATTAGACACATCAGTAATAATAGATGGAAGAATTTTCGATATATGTCAAACTGGTTTTATAGAAGGACCATTAGTTATACCGAACTTTGTTTTAGATGAGTTAAGACATATATCAGATTCAGCAGATTCTCTAAAAAGAAATAGAGGGAGAAGAGGGCTTGATATATTAAATAAGATTCAAAAGGAATTAGATATCGAAACCCAAATTTGGGAAGGTGATTTTCCGGAAATTCAAGAAGTAGATAGTAAGCTATTAAAACTTGCTCAATTATTAAAGGGAAAAGTAATAACTAATGATTTTAATTTAAATAAGGTAGCTGAGTTTCAGGGAGTTCCAGTACTTAACATAAATGAACTTGCTAATGCAATTAAGCCAATAGTTCTTCCAGGAGAAGAAATGAAGGTAGTAGTAGTTAAAGATGGGAAAGAAGCAACTCAAGGTATTGGATATCTAGATGATGGAACTATGATAGTTGTAGAAGGTGGAAGAAGGCATATGGGTGATCAAATTATAGTTATAGTAACATCTGTACTACAAACTGCTGCTGGAAGAATGATATTTGCAAAACCAAAAGATGAATAAGTAGGTGTTTAAATGATTAGTGCTATAATTTTGGCTGGTGGAAAAGGTACGAGAATGGGTGCTAACATTAGCAAACAATATATAAAACTTAAGGGGAAACCAATTTTATATTACACAATAAAAAGGTTTTCTGAGTCTAAAGATATAGATAAGATTATTTTAGTACTACCGAAGGATGAAATAGATTATTGTAAAGAAAAAGTACTAGATAAGTATTCGTTACATGTGGATTTAATAGTTGAAGGTGGAAAAGAGAGACAAGATTCTGTTATGAATGCCCTAAACGAGCTTATTGATGAGGAAATAGTATTAATTCATGATGGAGCAAGACCCTTTGTTTCACAAAGAATTATAGATGAAGGTATAAAATATGCAAGGCTTTATGGTGCATCAGCCCCTGGAGTTATGCCAAAGGATACCATAAAGATAAAGGGGGACAATAACTTTGCTCTCTCTACTCCAGATAGAAATACATTGGTAGCTATTCAAACGCCACAAGTATTTAAATTTCGCATAATCAAGGAATGTCATAAAAAAGTTAAAGAAGAAGACATTAAAGTTACTGATGATACTATGGTAGTTGAAACATATGGTAATAAGGTTTACTTATATGAAGGTGATTATACTAATATTAAGGTAACAACTCCAGAAGATTTAATATTAGCTGAAAAGCTTATATAATTATGGAATTTAGTATGTTGACATAATTTTTACAAGAATATATAATTAATTAAGCTATAATTAAATAGGTTTTAAAGCAGTGAAGAAGAATAGTAGAATCCGCTTTTTCAGAGAGAAAATTCATGGGCTGTAAGATTTTCAATAGGATTTGAACCAGCTTTGGAGTATAGGTAAAAACTATCGGTTTAATATCGTTAAAATTATTAGAGCACAAATTTAGGTGGTACCGCGATATAAGTTCGCCCTAATTAATTAGGGCGAGCTTTTTTATTTAAAAATTTAGTTGATAAAAAATGATTTTTAAATTTACTTTTATATTTATATAAATGGATAGATACTATATAAGATAATTTATTAGAAATATTACCTAAATATTTATCTACGTAATATTGTCTTGAATATAATGATAAAAATACAGGAGGAATCAAAGATGAAAATGTCTAATATGTTAATATCAACATTAAGAGAGGTTCCAGCTGAAGCGGAAATTAATAGTCATAAATTGATGCTAAGGGCTGGGATGATAAGAAAGATGGCATCAGGAATATATAACTACATGCCACTAGGATTAAGAGTTCTAAAAAAGGTAGAAGATATAATTAGAGATGAAATGAATAATGCAGGGGCTCAAGAATTCTTAGCTTCAGCAGTTTTACCAGCAGAACTTTGGCAGGAATCTGGAAGATGGGATGTTTATGGAGAAGAAATGTTTAGACTTAAAGATAGAAATAATAGAGATTTCTGTTTAGGACCAACTCATGAAGAAGTATTTACAGATATAGCTAGAAATGAAATTAAGTCTTACAAGCAACTACCAGTAAATCTTTATCAAATACAAACTAAATACAGAGATGAAAGAAGACCAAGATTTGGAGTTATGAGATCTAGGGAATTTATAATGAAGGATGCTTATAGTTTTGATAAAGATCAAGAAGGATTAGATATTTCTTATAACAAAATGAGAGAAGCATATATTAAAATATTTAATAGATGTGAACTAGAGGCTAAACCAGTTGAGGCTGATTCAGGAGCAATTGGGGGTTCAAATTCAGCTGAATTTATGGTTAAATCAGAAGTAGGGGAAGATGATGTAGTTTTCTGTACATCTTGTGATTATGCAGCTAATATAGAAAAAGCTCCATCAACTGTAGAAAAAGCACAATCAGAAGAATTAAAAGACTTAGTTAAAACTGAGACGCCAAATATTAAGACAATTGAAGAATTAGTTAAATTCTTTAATACAACAGAAAAGAAATTTGCAAAAACTCTAATATTTAACGGAGATGATAAAATAGTTGCAGTTATGGTAAGAGGAGATAGAGAGGTTAATGAAGTTAAGGTAACAAATGCCTTAGGTGGAGTAGTTAATTTAAATATGGCAACACCTGAAGAAGTATTTAAAGCAACTAATGCACAAGTTGGTTTTGCAGGACCTATAGGTATAAAGGTAGATACTTTATTAGTTGATGAAGAAGTTGCTAATATGTATAATTTCATAGTTGGAGCAAATGAAACAGGATATCATATTGAAAATGTTAATTATGGTAGGGACTTTGAAGGCTTAGTGGGCGATTATAGAAATATAACTGAAGGTGAAAGTTGTCCAGTTTGTGGTGGAAAAGTAACCATATCAAGAGGAACAGAAGTAGGTCATATTTTTAAGCTTGGAACTAAATATTCAGAATCTATGAATGCTACTTTTATAGACGAAAATGGTAAAGAAAAACCATTTATAATGGGATGTTATGGAATAGGTGTAACTAGAACTATGGCATCAATAATAGAACAACATAATGATGAAAATGGTATAATTTGGCCTTTAGCTGTAGCACCATATCATGTTAATGTAATACCAGTTAACATAAAAGATGAAGAACAAATGAAGATTGCTAATAAGATTTACGAAGAATTAAAAGAAATAGGTATTGATGTAGTTTTAGATGACAGAAATGAAAGAGCAGGAGTTAAATTCAAGGATTCTGACCTAATGGGAATACCAATGAGGGTTACAGTAGGAAAGAAAATCTCAGAGGGAGAAGTTGAATTTAAACTTAGAACATCTGATATGGAAAATGTTAAAATTGAAGATGTAATAGTAAGGGTAAAAGAAGAGTTTAAAAAAAATAAATTATCTATTAGATAAGGAGGTAACTAAATGAAAATTTATAATAGCTTAACGAGAAGAAAAGAGGAATTTGTATCAATTACTCCAGGAGAAGTTAAGATGTATGTTTGTGGACCTACTGTTTATAATTATTTTCATATAGGTAATGGTAGAACTTTTATAGTTTTTGATACTATAAGAAGATATCTTGAATACAAAGGATATAAAGTTAATTATATTCAAAACTTTACAGATATAGATGACAAAATGATTAAAAAAGCTAATGAAGAAGGAACTACAGTAGCTTGTGTTGGAGACAAATATATAGATGAATATTATAAAGATGCAGATGGGTTAAATATAAAAAGAGCTTCTACTAATCCAAGAGCTACTGAATATATAAAAGATATTATAGAATTTATAGAGGGGCTTATAGATAAAGGATATGCTTATGAAGTAGATGGAGATGTTTATTTTAGAACTAAGCAGTTTAATGGATATGGAAAGCTTATAAAGCAAAACTTAGAAGATCTTCAATCTGGAGCTAGAATAAATATAGATGAAAGAAAAGATGATCCTATGGATTTTGCGTTATGGAAGGCTCAAAAACCAGGTGAACCTGCTTGGGTAAGTCCTTGGGGATTAGGAAGACCAGGATGGCATATAGAATGTTCATGCATGGCAAAAAAATTACTTGGAGAGACAATAGATATTCATGCAGGAGGTATGGATTTAGCATTCCCACATCATGAAAATGAAATAGCTCAAAGTGAAGCTTTAACAGGTAAGCCTTTCGCTAATTACTGGATGCATTCAGCTTATTTAAATGTTAATAATCAAAAAATGTCTAAGTCTTTAAATAATTTTTTAACAGCAAGAGATGCTCTTGAAAAATATGATTCAGATGTAATTAGATTCTTAATGTTATCTGCACATTATAGAGTACAATTAAATTTTAGTGATGATTTATTAGAATCTGCAAAAGCTTCAGTAGAAAGATTATATAATACTGTAGCAAATCTTGAAAATTTAATTGATGAAGTTAAGAAAGAAAAGATTGATAGTGAAGAAGAAAACTACTTAAAATCTTTAGATGTATATAGACAAAGATATATAGATAAGATGGATGATGATTTTAATACAGCTGATGCGATTACAGCTATATTTGACCTAATTAAGGATATAAATACTAATATATCTATAGAATCATCTAAAGAACTTTGTGAAAAAGCTTTAGCTTTAATTAGAGAACTTGGAAATCCATTGGGAATACTTCAAAAATCAACTAAGGGAAGCTTAGAAGAAGAGGTGGAAAAGTTGATTGAAGAAAGACAACAAGCTAGAAAAAATAGAAATTTTGCTCTAGCTGATAAAATAAGAGATGATTTAAAAGCAAGAAATATAATTTTAGAAGATACACCTCAAGGTGTTAGATGGAAAAAAATAAATTAATATAAGGGCTGCATTTTGCAGCCTTTATTTAAAGGAGAGAAGTATGTTAGAGGATTTAAGAATTAGAGAATTTAGTAAGGAAGAGGCTAGGCGATTAAATCCTTTACAATTAGCACTCATAGGGGATGGAGTATTTGAAATGTATATAAGAAATTTTATACTTTCAAATAATACAGAACTCTCTGCCCATAAGATGCATGTAAAAGCTATTGGATATGTAAAGGCAAAGAGTCAGTCTACGATAATGCATAATATAGAAAATGATTTAACAGAAGATGAAATGTATATTTACAAAAGAGGTAGAAATGCTAAATCTGCTACCGTTCCTAAGAATGCAAATGTAATAGATTATAGAAATGCAACAGGATTTGAAGCTTTACTAGGTTTCTTATACTTGACAGGAAATAAGGAAAGACTATTTAATATATTGGAGAAGTCTACTGAAATATAGTTAACATAAGATAAGAAAAGTATATAATATAGATAAGGAGTGATTATTATGACTAAAGGAACAAGAGAAGCTAGAATGAGAGCTAGAATAGAAAGAGAAATGTTAGAAAATAATCAAAAACCCCCTAAAAAACAATTTTTCAAAGGAAGTAGAAAAATAGTAGGGGATAGAGAAAATGAAATAAATCAAGTTGAAACTAGAGAAGATTTAATTATTGGCAGAAATGCTGTTATGGAAGTAGTAAAGAGTGATAGAACTATAGAAGCAATATATATTTCTAATACACATATGGAAGGATCTATAAAAGCTATAATTAATATAGCTAGAGATAAAGGGTTAGTATTAAAAGAGGTAGATAGAAAGAAACTTGACTTAATGAGTGGAAGTACTAATCACCAAGGTGTAATAGCTCAAGTAACTCCATATAAGTATTGTGAAATTGCTGATATTCTTAATTTAGCAAAGAAAAGAGGTCAAGAGCCATTTGTAGTTATATTGGATGAAATTGAAGATCCTCATAACTTAGGCTCTATAATAAGAACAGCTGAATTATGTGGTGTACATGGAATTATTATACCTAAGAGAAGAAATGTTGGTATTACATCTACAGTTTATAAATGCTCTGTAGGAGCTATAGAACATATGAAGATTGCAAAGGTAACAAATATAAATGCAGCTATAGATGAATTGAAAAAGGCTGGCCTATGGATATATGGAGCGGATATTGCTGGAGATGAGTATAGTTATGAAGTTAACTTCAATGGTCCATGTGCAATGGTTATTGGAAGTGAAGGAAGAGGTATATCTAAGCTTACCTTGAAAAAGTGTGATAAATTAGTTAAAATTCCTATGGTGGGAAAAATAAATTCTTTAAATGCTTCAGTTGCAGGTGGTATAATGATGTATGAAATATTAAAAGGAAGGCTAGTAAAATAGATTAGCCTAAAGAGGTACCATGTGAAGATAATGTTTATTGATGGGTATAATGTTATAAATAGCTGGCCAAATTTAAAGATTCAAAAAGATTATAGTTTTGATGGAGCCAGACAAACTTTAATAGATAGTTTACATAATTATTCAGTTTATGAAGGATGTAAAATCATAATAGTTTTTGATGCCCATAATGTAAATAGAAGCATTGAAAAGAAGGAAGATATAAATAATAATGTGAGTATAGTTTTTACCAAGGATGGTGAAACAGCTGACTCTTATATAGAAAGAGAAGTTCATAATTTAGG
Organism: Clostridium sp. SGI.024; assembly: GCF_050315195.1. Classification (NCBI taxonomy): domain Bacteria; kingdom Bacillati; phylum Bacillota; class Clostridia; order Eubacteriales; family Clostridiaceae; genus Clostridium; species Clostridium sp. SGI.024. The sequence continues at coordinate 19,725 of NZ_JBNPON010000007.1, forward strand.
AAGAAGATTTGAAGTTTATGTTGTTACTTCAGATTGGCTTGAGCAACAAACTATTTTTCAAAGGGGAGCTGTAAGAATTTCTTCTATTGAGTTTTATAATGAAGTACTCGATACAGAGAATAGAATTAAAAGCAAAGCACTAAAAAACACTAATTTATCAAACAGAAATAATTTACTTGATAATGTAGATGATGATATATTAAGGAAATTGGAATCTATTAGACGAAGTAAATAGTAAATTTATAATATGGGAATTTATAATATGGGAATTTATAGGCAATAAAAGGGGTGGTATATAGTGGAGAGCGCTAGAAGTGAAGAAAGATTGTTTGTTGAATTTGATGATAAACTAGATGAAGAAGTAGTTTATGAGGCCAAAAAAGGTGACTGTAGAGCTCAAGAATACTTAATTTCAAAATATGAAAACTTTGTGAAAGCTAAAGCAAAATCATATTTTCTTATTGGCGCTGATAAAGAAGATATTTATCAAGAAGGTATGATAGGATTGTATAAGGCTATAAGAGATTTTAAGGCTGATAAACTGACCAGTTTTAAAGCTTTTGCAGAGATTTGTGTTACAAGACAAATAATAACGGCTATAAAGACTGCCACTAGACAGAAGCATATACCCCTCAACACATATATATCTTTAAATAAGCCTATATATGAAGAAGATTCTGATAGAACATTAATTGATGTTTTATCGGAACTAAAGATAACTGATCCAGAGGAACTTATTATAGGAAAAGAGCAAATAAAGCATATTGAGGGAGAGATGGCAAAGGTTCTTTCTGATCTTGAGATGGAAGTTCTCCAATCTTATTTAGATGGGAAATCATACCAAGAGATAGCTTGCGATTTAGATAGGCAGGCTAAGTCTATAGACAATGCCCTTCAGAGAGTAAAGAGAAAGTTAGAAAAATGTCTTTATTATGAAAAATAAGTATCTAAATTTTTATTGACAAATTTTTTGAATAATAGTAAAATTTATAATTGGTATATTAAAATGAAAACCAAAATTAAGATGGAAATGCTCACGTAGCTCAGTAGGCAGAGCGTCGCCTTGGTAAGGCGGAGGTCGTCGGTTCAAGCCCGATCGTGAGCTCCAATATAGTTGAGCGCTCACTAATTGTGATTATTGTCATTAAGTTGCTTTGATCTTTGTAGTGGGCTCAATATATTAACCAAAAAGCTAGAAAACGCTAGGCAAAGTTTATTACAAAGATTAAAGGAGGATTTTACAATGGCAAAGCAAAAATTCGAAAGAAGTAAACCACACGTAAACATTGGAACAATCGGTCACGTTGACCACGGTAAGACAACTTTAACAGCTGCAATCACAACAGTTTTAGCAAACAGAGGATTAGCAGAATCATTTAAATATGATGAAATTGATAAGGCTCCAGAAGAAAAAGAAAGAGGAATCACAATTAACACAGCTCACGTTGAATATCAAACAGACAACAGACACTATGCTCACGTTGACTGTCCAGGACACGCTGACTATGTTAAGAACATGATCACAGGAGCTGCTCAAATGGATGGAGCTATCTTAGTTGTTTCAGCTGCAGATGGTCCAATGCCACAAACAAGAGAACACATCCTACTAGCATCAAGAGTTGGAGTTGACTACATAGTAGTATTCTTAAACAAAGCTGATATGGTAGATGATGAAGAATTATTAGAATTAGTTGAAATGGAAGTTAGAGAATTATTATCAGAATACAACTTCCCAGGAGATGACATTCCAGTAATTAAGGGTTCAGCTTTACAAGCATTAGAAAACCCAACAGATGAAAAAGCTATAGCACCAATCTTAGAATTAATGGATGCTGTAGATAGCTACATCCCAACTCCAGAAAGAGCAACAGATAAGCCATTCTTAATGCCAGTAGAAGATGTATTCACAATCACTGGTAGAGGAACAGTTGCTACAGGAAGAGTTGAAAGAGGAGTTCTTCATGTAGGAGACGAAGTAGAAATCGTTGGATTAGCAGAAGAAAGCAGAAAAGTAGTAGTAACAGGAATAGAAATGTTCAGAAAGTTACTAGACGAAGCGCAAGCTGGAGATAACGTTGGAGTTCTTTTAAGAGGAGTTCAAAGAACTGAAATTGAAAGAGGTCAAGTATTAGCAAAAACTGGATCAGTTAAGCCACACAACAAGTTCGTAGGTCAAGTATACGTACTTAAAAAAGAAGAAGGTGGAAGACACACTCCATTCTTTGATGGATACAGACCACAATTCTACTTCAGAACAACAGACGTTACTGGTTCAATCAAATTACCAGAAGGAATGGAAATGGTTATGCCAGGAGACCACATCGATATGAACGTTGAATTAATCACTAGAGTTGCTATGGACGAAGGATTAAGATTCGCTATCAGAGAAGGTGGAAGAACTGTAGGTTCAGGAGTTGTTACTAGCATAATTGAATAAGTAATAGGCAAGGTAAGTATTACATAGGGCTGGGTTTCATTACCGAGTCCTTTGTAAGGCTGATATATTGACATAATACCTGTTTTGTGATAATGTGTTTAAGTAATTAACGAAAACAAATTAACATAAAGTAGTAGATTTTTATATTATTTACGGTAAACTGGAGGTGCAGACTGTGAGAGTAAAGGTAACTTTAGCATGCACAGAGTGTAAGCAAAGAAATTACAATTCAATGAAAAACAAAAAGAACAACCCAGACAGATTAGAAATGCATAAATACTGCAAGTTCTGTAAAAAACATACACTTCATAAAGAAACTAAGTAATTAGCTGATATAGTGTTGACATATACTCACAATGATTAAGGATGTGAAGTAATGGCTGTTAAGGAAAATGTAAATTTAACTAAGAAATCACCTAAAAAAGGTGGAATATTTAAATTTTTTAGAGAGGTTAAGGCAGAAGTTAAAAGAATAACTTGGCCTTCTAAAAATGAAACTAAAAAAGCGTTAATTGCAGTTGGCGTAGTTGTGCTAATATATGTAGTATTAGTAGGCGGGTTAGATTATATTTTTCAAAACCTCTTTGAGTGGATTTTCAAATTTAAATAAAAGGAGGTTTAGGCGATATAGCCTATAAGAAAATATGAGCGAAAGAGCAAGATGGTATGTTGTACACACATACTCAGGCTACGAAAACAAAGTTAAGGCGAATCTTGAAAAGACCATTGAAAATAGAAATCTTCAAAACTTATTACAAGACATTCAAGTGCCTATGGAAGAAGTTGTAGAAGAAAAAGATGGCAAACAAAAGATTTCACTAAAGAAGAAGTTTCCTGGATATGTGTTAGTAAAAATGCTAATGACTGATGAGTCATGGTATGTTGTTAGAAACACAAGGGGTGTAACAGGTTTTGTTGGCCCAGCTTCTAAACCGGTACCCTTAACCGATGAGGAAATTGAGTCTATGGGTGTAAAAGAAGCACCAGTAGAAATAGATTTAGAAGTAGGGGAAAGTGTAAGAGTTATCTCAGGGCCACTAAGAGAATTCGTGGCTACAATTCAAGAGATAAATCTTGAAAAACGCAAGGTTAAAGCGTTAATTGATATGTTTGGCAGAGAGACTCTAGCTGAACTAGATTTTACACAAGTTGAAAAATTAGTTTAATATAAGCTAATGTTTTAGTAAAGTGGGAGGACAAAAGTCCGTATTACCACAGTATAGGAGGAATATTAACATGGCTAAGAAAGTAACAGGGATGATTAAACTTCAACTTCCTGCAGGTAAGGCAACACCAGCACCACCAGTAGGACCAGCATTAGGTCAACATGGTGTTAATATTATGGGATTCTGTAAGGAGTTTAATGCAAAGACTGCTAATCAAGCTGGATTAATAATACCAGTAGTAATAACAGTTTACCAAGATAGATCTTTTAGTTTTATACTAAAAACTCCACCAGCAGCAGTTCTTATAAAGAAGGAATTAGGAATCGAAAGTGGTTCAGGTGTTCCAAACAGAACTAAGGTTGGTAAATTAACAAAGGATCAAATAAGAAAAATTGCTGAGTTAAAAATGCCTGACTTAAATGCAGCAAACATCGAAACTGCTATGAGCATGATCGAAGGTACTGCAAGAAGTATGGGAGTAACTGTTGAAGAGTAATTCGTAAAAAAGTGGGAGGTAAAAACCGTTAACACCACAAAGGAGGCAAATTATGGGAAAGAATTATATTGAAAGTGCAAAATTAATAGATAAGAGTGCATTATACACTCCATCTGAAGCTTTAGATTTAGCTGTAAAGACTGCTAAAGCAAAGTTTGATGAAACTATAGAATTACATGTTAGATTAGGGGTAGATCCTAGACACGCAGATCAACAAGTTAGAGGAGCTGTTGTTCTTCCAAACGGAACAGGTAGAACTGTAAGAGTTTTAGTATTCGCTAAGGGTGAAAAGGCTAAAGAAGCTCAAGAAGCAGGAGCTGATTTCGTTGGAGCTGAAGAACTAGTTCAAAAGATCCAAAGTGAAAACTGGTTTGACTACGATGTAGTTGTAGCTACACCAGATATGATGGGTGTTGTTGGTAGAATCGGTAGAGTTTTAGGACCTAAAGGATTAATGCCAAATCCAAAATCAGGTACAGTAACATTTGATGTTGCTAAAGCAATAGCTGAAATCAAAGCTGGTAAAGTAGAATATAGAGTTGATAAAACTGCTATAGTTCACTGCCCAATCGGAAAGAAATCTTTTGGAGTTGAAAAACTACAACAAAACTTCCATGCTTTAATGGACGCTTTAATAAAAGCTAAACCAGCAGCTGCTAAGGGACAATACGTTAAATCAGTATCAGTTTCAAGCACTATGGGACCTGGAGCAAAAGTTAACCCAACAAAAGTTTTAGATTAGTATTGACAATTAAAAGATTATTTAATATAATCTTAACTGTTGAAAAAAAGAATACTAATTCCAAAGACAGTAGGTGCCGAAAGGTTTAAATGATTGCCTACCGAGGAATGCCAAGGTAAGTAATTATTATTGGTCTTCCTATGTCTATGGGAAGGCCTTTCTTAATATAAAATTGCAGTTAAAAACTGTGAGGAGGTGGACACACAGTAATGAATAAGAATAGACAAATTAAAGAAGCTAAGGTAGCTGAAATAAAAGAAAAGTTAGAAAAAGCTCAAGGAGTTGTTCTAGCAAACTATCAAGGTTTAACAGTTGAAGAAGACACAGCTTTAAGAAAAAACTTAAGAGAAGCAGGTGTTGAATACAAGGTTTATAAAAATAACCTAGTAATATTAGCTGCTAACGAATTAGGAATTCAAGGTCTTGATGAATACTTAGAAGGACCAGTTTCTATAGCATTTGGTTATGAAGATGCAACTGCTCCAGCAAGAGTATTACATACATTTGCTAAGGATCACAAGAAATTAGAATTAAAAGCTGGTATGGTAGATGGTACTATATACAACAAAGAAGAAGTTGAAAAACTTGCTACAATACCATCAAAGGAAGTTCTTATCGCAAAACTTCTTGGAAGCTTCAAAGCTCCATTATCAAACCTTGCATATTTATTAAATGCAATTAAAGAAAAAAAAGAATCAGAATCAGCTGAATAATAACTGATAAAAATTTGGAGGTGCAATTAAAATGACAAGAGAAGATATAATTCAAGCTATAAAAGAAATGACTGTTTTAGAATTAAACGAGCTAGTTACAGCTTGTGAAGAAGAATTTGGTGTAAGCGCAGCTGCTCCAGTAGCAGTAGCAGGTGCTGTTGCAGGTGGTGCTGCAGCTGCAGAAGAAAAGACTGAATTTGATGTAGTATTAGCTAACGCTGGTGCTCAAAAGATCAAAGTAATAAAAGTAGTTAGAGAATTAACTGGATTAGGATTAAAGGAAGCTAAGGAAATAGTTGACGGAGCTCCTAAGACAATTAAAGAAGGCGTTTCAAAAGAAGAAGCTGAAGACATGAAAGCTAAGTTAGCTGAAGTTGGAGCTGAAGTAGAAGTTAAGTAATTAACTTTAGAAATTAAAAAAAAGGTGCTATAATGGCACCTTTTTAATTGCTTAAATAAAGCTATATAAAATATCATATTCCTGGGATACTTTATATAGTTTTATTAATTTAATAAGTTTTATAAAAAATTATAGATTACATAAGTTATTATATAAAATAATTGACATTAAAAGCATAATGTGATAGTATCAATAAATGTACTATTCATTATGGGTACGTATATATTCATATGAAAAAAGTGTATAATAGCTTATAAGCTGGTTATACTAATTAGTGATGTTGTCCGAAAACATAAAGTCCTTAGGGAAAGTGTGTTTTTGGTTATTTTAGTTTTATACAAGGGGTGAAAATTCATGGTACATCCTGTCCAAGTCGGAAAAAGAACTAGAATGAGTTTTGGCAAAGTTAAAGATGTAACAGAAATGCCAAATCTTATTGAGGTACAATTAGATTCATATCAGTGGTTTTTAAAGGAAGGTCTTCATGAAGTATTTGATGACATAAATCCAATCACAAACTTCACAGGTAATCTTGTTCTGGAATTTGTTGATTATAAACTTGATATGGATAACATTAAGTATTCAGTGGAAGAGTGTAAAGAGAGAGATTCAACTTATGCTGCACCACTAAAGGTTTCTGTAAGGTTACAAAATAATGAAACCGGAGAAATCAAAGAACAAGAAGTATTTATGGGTGACTTCCCATTAATGACTGAACAAGGAACTTTCATCATCAATGGTGCTGAGAGAGTAATTGTAAGCCAATTAGTAAGGTCACCAGGAGTTTATTACAGTTTTAACGTTGATAAAACTGGTAAAAAATTATATTCTTCTACTGTGATTCCAAATAGAGGAGCATGGTTAGAATATGAAACAGATTCAAATGATATTATCTATGTAAGAATAGATAAAACAAGAAAGCTTCCTATATCTATATTAGCTAGAGCTATGGGATTTGGAAGTGATGCAGAGCTTTTAGACTACTTTGGAGAAGACGAAAGATTTAAAGCTACAATAGAAAAAGATAATACTAAGACTAAGGAAGAAGCCCTATTAGAAATATATAAAAGACTAAGACCGGGTGAGCCACCTACAGTCGATAGTGCTATATCTCTTATAGATTCATTATTCTTTGATGCAAAGAGATATGATTTATCTAGAGTTGGTAGATATAAATTTAATAAAAAATTAGCATTAAATTTAAGATTAGTTAACCAAATTGCTGCAGTAGATATAGTTAATCCTCTAACAGGAGAAATTATAGTAGAACAAGGCAAGAAAATAGGTAGGTCTTCTGCTGAAGAAATACAAAATGTTGGTATAAATTCAGTTGATATTTTAGTTGAAGATAAAGTTGTTAGAGTAATTGGTAATAACTTTGTTGATATAAAGAATTTTGTATCTTTTGATATAAAAGACTTGAATATTAAAGAAGCTGTTCACTATCCAACACTAAAAGAAATTTTAGATAACTATGATGATGAAGAAACAATTAAAGAGGAAATTAAGAAAAACATAAATAGACTTATTCCTAAACATATTGTTAAAGATGATATATTTGCAACTATAAGCTACGAATTAGGATTACCTTATGGAGTAGGATATGTTGATGATATAGATCATTTAGGCAATAGAAGATTAAGATCAGTTGGAGAGTTATTACAAAATCAATTTAGAATTGGTTTATCAAGAATGGAAAGAGTAGTTAAGGAAAGAATGACTATTCAAGACCAAGAATCTATAACTCCACAAATGTTAATTAATATTAGACCAGTTGCAGCTTCTATCAAAGAATTCTTTGGTAGTTCACAATTATCACAATTCATGGATCAAACAAATCCACTTTCAGAATTAACTCATAAGAGAAGATTATCAGCTTTAGGACCTGGAGGGCTTTCAAGAGAAAGAGCAGGTTTTGAAGTAAGAGACGTTCACCATTCACATTATGGTAGAATGTGTCCGATTGAAACTCCTGAAGGACCAAATATAGGTCTTATTAACTCTTTAGCAACTTATGCAAAGGTTAATGAATATGGATTTATTGAAACACCATATAGAGTTGTTGATAAAGAAAAAGGAATAGTAACAGATGAAATAAGATATTTCACAGCTGATGAAGAAGATCTATATCTTGTAGCTCAAGCAAAAGAGCCAATTGGAGAAGATAGAAAGTTTGTTGATAGTAGAGTTACTGTTAGAAGCAAACATGATATATTAGTTGTTAATGCTGACGAAGTTGATTTAATAGATGTATCTCCAAGACAAATTGTATCAGTAGCTACAGCTATGATACCATTCCTTGAAAATGATGATGCTTCAAGAGCACTGATGGGATCAAACATGCAACGTCAAGCAGTTCCACTATTAAAGCCACAAGCACCAATAGTTGGTACAGGAATAGAATTTAAAGCAGCAGTAGACTCTGGAGTACTTCCAAAAGCTAAAAATGCTGGAAAAGTTGTTTACGTAAGTTCTAATGAAATAAGAATTAGAAGAGATGTAGATGGTGGATTAGATACTTATAAACTTCTTAAATTTAAGAGAAGTAACCAAGGTACATGTATAAACCAAAGACCTTTAGTTGATAAGGGTGAAATAGTGTTTAAGAATCAAGTATTAGCTGATGGTCCATCAACTGATTTAGGTGAGATAGCTTTAGGTAAGAATATAAGAATGGGATTCATTACTTGGGAAGGGTATAACTACGAAGATGCTATGCTTATTTCTGAGGAATTAGTTAGAGAAGATGTATTTACTTCAATCCATATTGAAGAATATGAATGTGAAGCTAGAGATACTAAACTAGGACCAGAAGAAATAACTAGAGATATTCCTAATGTAAGTGAAGATGCATTAAAAGATATAGATGATAGAGGTATAATAAGAATAGGTGCTGAAGTTAGATCGGGAGATATTCTTGTTGGTAAGGTTACACCTAAGGGAGAAACTGAATTAACTGCTGAAGAAAGACTTCTAAGAGCGATATTCGGTGAAAAAGCTAGAGAAGTAAGAGATACTTCTTTAAGAGTTCCTCATGGAGAAGCTGGTATCATCGTTGATGTAAAAGTATTTACAAGGGAAAATGGTGATGAATTAAATCCAGGAGTTAATGAGCTAGTAAGATGTTATATAGCTCAAAAGAGAAAAATATCTGTTGGAGATAAAATGGCTGGACGTCATGGTAACAAAGGGGTTATATCTAGAGTTCTTCCAGAAGAAGATATGCCGTTCTTACCAGATGGAAGACCATTACAAATATGCTTAAATCCATTAGGGGTTCCATCTCGTATGAATATCGGTCAGGTACTAGAAGTTCATTTAGGATGGGCAGCAAGTCAATTAGGATGGCATATAGCTACTCCTGTTTTTGATGGAGCAACTGAAAAAGATATTGAAGAATGCTTAGAGAAAGCAGGATATAATGCAAATGGAAAAACTGTTTTATATGATGGTAGAACAGGAGAGGCTTTCGATAACGAAGTAACTGTTGGTATAATGTATATCTTAAAACTAGCTCACTTAGTTGATGATAAGATACACGCAAGATCAACAGGACCATACTCATTAGTAACTCAACAACCTCTTGGTGGTAAGGCACAATTCGGTGGTCAAAGATTCGGTGAAATGGAAGTTTGGGCATTAGAAGCATATGGTGCAGCACATACACTACAAGAAATATTAACTGTTAAATCAGATGATGTTGTAGGTAGAGTTAAAACTTACGAAGCTATAGTTAAGGGTGAAAATATTCCAGAACCAGGAGTTCCGGAATCATTCAAGGTTCTTATAAAAGAACTTCAAGCTTTATGTTTAGATGTTAAAGTTTTAAATGGAGATAACCAAGAAGTAAAACTTAAAGAGTTTTCTGAAGAAGATATGGAAGATTTAGAAGTTAACATTGAAGGAACAGAAGATGTTGTTTCTGATGATGTGAATATAGATGATAGTTATACAATGTTAGAGGAAGAAGTTGAGGAAGAAGTAGAGTTTGATAACTTTGCATTAGAAGGCTTCCATGAAGAAGACTTAGAACTTGATGATTTTGTAAATGATGAACACTAATTTTGAAGGGAGGATGTACCCTTGTTTGAATTAAATAATTTTGATGCTATACAAATAGGTTTAGCTTCACCAGATCAAATAAGAGAATGGTCAAGAGGTGAGGTTAAAAAACCTGAAACAATAAACTATAGAACCTTAAAACCAGAAAGAGATGGGCTATTCTGTGAAAGAATTTTTGGACCTATCAAAGACTGGGAATGTCATTGTGGTAAGTACAAGAGAGTGAGATATAAGGGCATAGTTTGTGATAGATGTGGAGTAGAGGTTACTAAAGCTAAAGTAAGAAGAGAAAGAATGGGGCATATTGAACTGGCTGCCCCAGTTTCTCACATTTGGTACTTCAAAGGAATTCCATCAAGAATGGGATTACTTTTAGATATGTCACCAAGAGCTTTAGAAAAAATATTATACTTTGCTTCATATGTTGTAATAGATCCTAAAGAAACACCATTATTAAAGAAGCAACTTCTTAATGAAAAAGAATATAGAGAAGCTGCTGATAAATATGGTGAAGAAAGCTTTATAGCTGGTATGGGAGCTGAAGCAGTTCAAGAATTACTTGGAGAAATCGACTTAGAGTCACAATCAAGAGATCTTAAAGAAGAATTAAAAGTAAGCACTGGACAAAAGAAAGTTAGAATAATAAGAAGACTAGAAGTTGTTGAATCTTTTAGAAAATCAGGAAATGATCCAAGATGGATGGTTATTAATGTAATACCTGTAATACCACCTGATTTAAGACCAATGGTTCAATTAGATGGTGGAAGATTTGCTACTTCAGATTTAAATGACTTATATAGAAGAGTTATTAATAGAAATAACAGATTAAAGAAGTTGTTAGATTTAGGTGCACCTGATATCATTGTTAGAAATGAAAAAAGAATGCTTCAAGAAGCAGTTGATGCACTAATAGATAATGGTAGAAGGGGAAGACCTGTAACAGGTCCTGGAAATAGACCTCTTAAGTCATTATCAGATATGCTTAAAGGTAAGCAAGGTAGATTTAGACAAAACTTACTTGGTAAGAGAGTTGACTATTCTGGTAGATCAGTTATAGTTGTTGGACCAGAATTGAAGATGTACCAATGTGGGCTTCCTAAGGAAATGGCTTTAGAATTATTTAAGCCATTTGTAATGAAGAAGTTAGTTGAAGATGGTGTAGCACATAATATTAAGAGTGCAAAAAGAATGGTTGAAAGAGTAAATAATCAAGTATGGGATGTACTTGAAGAAGTTATTACTGATCATCCAGTATTATTAAACCGTGCACCTACTCTACATAGACTTGGTATTCAAGCTTTCCAACCAATTTTAGTAGAAGGTAGAGCTATAAAATTACATCCATTAGTATGTACAGCATATAATGCTGACTTTGATGGAGACCAAATGGCTGTTCACGTTCCATTATCAGTAGAAGCACAAGCAGAAGCAAGATTTTTAATGTTAGCTGCTGGTAATATAATGAAACCTTCAGATGGTAAACCAGTTTGTGTGCCTACACAGGATATGGTTTTAGGTTCTTACTATCTAACTATGGATAAGTCTGGAGCTAAAGGTGAAGGAAAAGTATTTGCTTCTAAAGATGAAGCTATAATGGCTTATGAAGTAGGAGAAATAGGAATACATGCTGAAATAAAAGTAAGAATGTCTAAAGAAGTAAATGGAGAGATAAGATCAGGAATTATTACTACAACTGTAGGTAAAATAATATTCAATGAATCTATTCCTCAAGATTTAGGATTTGTAAATAGAGACAATAAAGATGACGAGTTCAATTTAGAAGTTGATTTCTTAATAACTAAAAAGTCACTAGGAAAAATAATAGATAAATGCTATACTGTTCATGGTCCTACAAATACTTCTATAATGTTAGATAAGATAAAAGCTTTAGGATATCATTATTCATCAATTGGAGCTGTAACAGTAGCAGCATCTGATATGATAGTACCTGAAGCAAAATATACACTTTTAAAAGAAGCTGATGAAACAGTTGAAAAAATTGAAAAGATGTATAAGAGAGGTTTCATATCAGAAGAAGAAAGATATGAAAGAGTTATAGAAAAATGGACTAAGACAACTGAAGATGTAGCTGATGCACTTATGGATAGTTTGGATAAATTTAATCCTATATTCATGATGGCTGATTCTGGAGCCAGAGGTTCTAAATCTCAAATTAAGCAATTAGCTGGTATGAGAGGACTTATGGCGAGTCCAACTGGTAAGATTATAGAATTACCAATCAGAGCTTCATTTAGAGAAGGACTTGAAGTATTAGAATACTTTATTTCTACACACGGAGCTAGAAAGGGTAATGCCGATACAGCTCTTAAGACAGCTGACTCAGGATACTTAACAAGAAGACTTGTTGACGTATCACAAGATGTTATCGTAAGAGAAATAGATTGTGGTACAACAGAAGGTATTTATGTTTCAGAAATTAAAGAAGGTAATGAGGCAATAGAAGGATTAGCTGAAAGACTTTATGGTAGATATACAGCAGAACCAATAATAAATCCAGAATCTGGAGAGGTTATGGTGGAAGCTGATCAATATATGGACTTAGCTACTGCTGAAAAAGTTGCAGCTACTGGAATTAAAAAAGTTAAAATTAGATCTGTATTTACATGTAAATGTAAGGTTGGAGTATGTTCTAAATGTTATGGTATGAACATGGCAACAGCACAAAAGATAAATATAGGAGAAGCAGTAGGAATTATTGCAGCTCAATCAATCGGGGAACCTGGTACTCAGCTTACAATGAGAACATTCCATACAGGGGGAGTTGTTGGAGCAGATATCACACAAGGTCTTCCAAGAGTTGAAGAGTTGTTTGAAGCTAGAAAACCAAAAGGATTAGCAATAGTAACTGAAATTTCAGGTACAGTAAGAGTTGAAGAAACAAAGAAGAAGAGAACTGTATTTGTAACATCTGAAGATGGTGAAGAAAGAAGTTATGAAATTCCATTTGGATCAAGATTAAAAGTATCAGATGATGATATTATCGAAGCTGGTGATGAAATTACTGAAGGTTCAGTAAATCCTCATGATATTGCAGCTATTAAAGGTATAGATGGTGCAAGAAAATATCTATTGTCAGAAGTACAAAAAGTTTATAGATTACAAGGTGTTGACATAAATGATAAGCACTTAGAAGTAGTTGTTAGACAAATGACAAGAAAAGTTAAGGTGTTAGATTCAGGTGATACTGATCTACTACCTGGAACTATGATAGATATGTTCGACTTTGAAGAAGAAAATGCTAGAGTAAGAGAGTTTGGTGGAGAAGAAGCTAAAGGAGAACAGGCTTTACTTGGTATAACTAAAGCAGCTTTAGCTACAGATAGTTTCCTATCTGCAGCTTCATTCCAAGAAACTACTAGAGTTCTTACTGAAGCAGCTATCAAAGGAAAGATAGACCCATTAGTAGGATTGAAAGAAAATGTTATTATTGGTAAGTTAATACCAGCTGGTACTGGAATGATGAGATACAGAAACTTAAAGCTAGATGTTGAGGACGTTCCAGTAAATAATGAAGTTTTAGATTCAATTGAATAAAGGGATTCAATTTTATTGACATGTGTATACTTAAATGATAAAATACGAATTGTGTGATTTTTAAGATACACATCAATATAATTGTCTGCATGATGTCATGGAGGCAAAGTTAATAGCTCTGCCTCTATGATATTTTATATAATTAATATTCTAATTACATAAAATATTGCAAATAATTATTAAAAAATGTTAATTATATATATTTTTTTAAAATTTTTTTTGTGAAAATATATATTAAAATTGTTATTATTACAAATGGAAATATTACTTTTGTTTTAATAATTTATAACAATGCTTTTATCTTAAATATTAGATATAGAGATAAAAAAATTTCAGGAGGTGAAAAAATGCCAACTATTAGCCAATTAGTAAGAAAAGGCAGAAAAACTGTTATCAACAAGTCAACAGCACCAGCACTTAATGAGTGTCCACAAAGAAGAGGGGTTTGTACAGTTGTTAAAACAACTACTCCTAAGAAGCCTAACTCAGCTTTAAGAAAAATCGCAAGAGTAAGACTTACAAATGGATTCGAAGTAACTGCATACATTGGTGGTGTAGGACACAACTTACAAGAACATAGCGTTGTTCTTATAAGAGGTGGTAGAGTTAAGGACCTTCCTGGTGTTAGATACCATATCGTAAGAGGAGCACTTGATTGTGCTGGAGTAGCTAACAGAATGCAAGGAAGATCAAAGTACGGTGCTAAAAAGCCGAAGGCAAAAAAGTAGTTTAAACTATAAGCTACACTAGTGCTTGTCTTCAGCATTTACATAGATTTATAAATTAAGTTTATATAGATGAAGAGGCGAAGCACTTTACGGCAATATTTTATTGCAGAGTACCAATGAACTTAAATTTATTATGTTAAGGAGGGAAGAAAAGTGCCAAGAAAAGGACATATCGCAAAAAGAGATGTATTACCAGATCCAATATATAATTCAAAAGTTGTTACAAAGTTAATAAACAACGTTATGGAAGACGGTAAAAAAGGAGTAGCGCAAAGAATATGCTACGATGCGTTTGAAATAATGGCGCAAAAAACAGGCAAAGATGCTTTAGAAGTATTTGAAGAAGCTATGAACAACGTAATGCCTTTATTAGAAGTAAAAGCTAGAAGAATAGGTGGTGCTAACTACCAAGTTCCAATAGAAGTTAGAGCTGAAAGAAGACAGACTTTAGGAATTAGATGGCTTTTAGATGCTTCAAGAAAAAGAGGCGAAAAGGTAATGGCTCAAAGATTAGCTGGAGAATTAATGGATGCAGCTAATAATACTGGAGCAGCTGTTAAGAAGAGAGAAGATACTCATAAGATGGCTGAAGCAAATAAGGCATTTGCTCATTACAGATACTAATAAACAAACTGTTTTGGCTCTTTGCCAAAACAGTTTTGTCGAATTTAAAATTACTCGTTGAGAGGAGGACTATAGATGGCAAGAAAATATCCATTAGACAAATTCCGTAACTTTGGTATAATGGCTCACATAGATGCTGGTAAAACAACAACAACTGAGCGTATACTATTCTATACAGGAAGAAGTCATAAGATAGGGGAAGTTCACGAAGGTGCAGCTACAATGGACTGGATGGTTCAAGAGCAAGAAAGAGGTATAACAATTACTTCTGCTGCAACTACTTGTTCATGGAAAGATCATGAACTAAATATAATAGATACTCCAGGTCACGTAGACTTCACAGTAGAAGTTGAAAGATCACTAAGAGTACTAGATGGAGCTGTTACAGTTCTAGATGCAAAGAGTGGTGTTGAACCACAAACTGAAACTGTTTGGAGACAGGCAGACAAATATGGTGTACCAAGAATGATATATGTTAATAAGATGGATGCTACAGGAGCAGACTTCTTTAGATGTATAAACACTGTAAGAGATAGATTAAAGGCTAACGCAGTTCCAATACAAATTCCAATTGGTTCAGAAGATCAATTTAAAGGAATGGTAGACTTAATAACAAATAAAGCTATTATGTTCTATGATGATTTAGGAAAAGACGTTAGAGAAGAAGAAATTCCAGCAGATTTAGCTGATCAAGCTGAAGAGTACAGAATGGCTATGATTGAAGCTATAGCTGAAACAGATGAAGAATTAATGGAAAAGTATCTTGAAGGAGAAGAATTAACTAAAGATGAGTTAATGACTGCTTTAAGAAAAGCTACTATAGCTAATGAAATAGTTCCATGTATTTGTGGATCATCTTATAAAAATAAAGGTGTTCAACAAATGATTGATGGAGTTGTTGCATTCTTACCATCACCATTAGATATTCCAGCTGTTAAGGGAACTACTTTAGAAGGCGAAGAAGACACAAGAGAAGCTTCAGATGATGCTCCAATGTCAGCTTTAGCATTCAAAATAGCTACTGACCCATTTGTTGGAAAGCTTGCTTTCACAAGAATTTATTCAGGAATTATGCAAAGCGGAACATATGTATTAAATTCAACTAAAGGCAAGAAAGAAAGAATTGGAAGACTTGTTAAGATGCATGCTAACCACAGAGAAGAGGTTGAAGCATTAGAAGCAGGTGAATTAGGAGCAATTATAGGATTAAAGAATACTACAACAGGGGATACTCTTTGTGTAGAAAATGCTCCAATAATATTAGAATCAATGGAATTCCCAGAACCAGTTATATCTGTAGCTATAGAGCCAAAGACAAAAGCTGGTCAAGAAAAGATGGGATTAGCACTTGCTAAATTAGCAGAAGAAGATCCAACATTCAGAACTCATACAGATCAAGAAACAGGCCAAACAATTATAGAAGGTATGGGAGAACTTCACTTAGAAATCATAGTTGATAGATTAACTAGAGAGTTTAAAGTTGAATGTAACGTTGGAGCTCCTCAAGTTGCTTACAAGGAAACAATCAGAAAAGCTGTTAAGGCTGAAGCTAAATATGCTAAGCAATCAGGTGGTAAAGGACAATACGGTCACTGCGTTATTGAAATGGAACCAACTGAAGGAGAATACACTTTTGAAAATGCTATCGTTGGAGGAGCTATTCCAAAAGAATATATTCCAGCTATAGACAATGGTATCCAAGAAGCAGCTAAGAATGGTATAATAGCTGGATATGAAACTATTAACTTTAAAGTTAAATTAGTTCATGGATCATACCACGAAGTTGACTCATCTGAAATGGCATTCAAGATTGCAGGATCTATGGCATTTAAAAATGCTATGACAAAAGCAGATCCAGTATTACTTGAACCAGTAGAAAAGGTTGAAGTTACAGTTCCAGAAGAATATATGGGAGATGTAATGGGTGATCTTAACTCAAGAAGAGGAAGAATTGAAGGTATGGAAGCTATAAACGGAGCTCAAATAATAAGAGCATTCGTTCCACTTTCAGAAATGTTTGGATATGCAACTACTTTAAGATCAAGAACTCAAGGTAGAGGAACTTATTCAATGGTATTTGACCACTTTGAAGAAGTGCCAAAGAGCATTCAAGAAAAAATTAAAAGTGAAAGAAACTAATTCACGTTAGTTATAAATTTCAGTAATGTTGCTCATAATTAATTTATGAGTAGCATTACTACATGAAAATTCGTATAAGTATAGAAAAATAGGATTAAATTAGATATAATAACTAAGAAGGTTATAATAATTTGATTTCTATAAAAGGAGGATTTTACAATGGCAAAGCAAAAATTCGAAAGAAGTAAACCACACGTAAACATTGGAACAATCGGTCACGTTGACCACGGTAAGACAACTTTAACAGCTGCAATCACAACAGTTTTAGCAAACAGAGGATTAGCAGAATCATTTAAATATGATGAAATTGATAAGGCTCCAGAAGAAAAAGAAAGAGGAATCACAATTAACACAGCTCACGTTGAATATCAAACAGACAACAGACACTATGCTCACGTTGACTGTCCAGGACACGCTGACTATGTTAAGAACATGATCACAGGAGCTGCTCAAATGGATGGAGCTATCTTAGTTGTTTCAGCTGCAGATGGTCCAATGCCACAAACAAGAGAACACATCCTACTAGCATCAAGAGTTGGAGTTGACTACATAGTAGTATTCTTAAACAAAGCTGATATGGTAGATGATGAAGAATTATTAGAATTAGTTGAAATGGAAGTTAGAGAATTATTATCAGAATACAACTTCCCAGGAGATGACATTCCAGTAATTAAGGGTTCAGCTTTACAAGCATTAGAAAACCCAACAGATGAAAAAGCTATAGCACCAATCTTAGAATTAATGGATGCTGTAGATAGCTACATCCCAACTCCAGAAAGAGCAACAGATAAGCCATTCTTAATGCCAGTAGAAGATGTATTCACAATCACTGGTAGAGGAACAGTTGCTACAGGAAGAGTTGAAAGAGGAGTTCTTCATGTAGGAGACGAAGTAGAAATCGTTGGATTAGCAGAAGAAAGCAGAAAAGTAGTAGTAACAGGAATAGAAATGTTCAGAAAGTTACTAGACGAAGCGCAAGCTGGAGATAACGTTGGAGTTCTTTTAAGAGGAGTTCAAAGAACTGAAATTGAAAGAGGTCAAGTATTAGCAAAAACTGGATCAGTTAAGCCACACAACAAGTTCGTAGGTCAAGTATACGTACTTAAAAAAGAAGAAGGTGGAAGACACACTCCATTCTTTGATGGATACAGACCACAATTCTACTTCAGAACAACAGACGTTACTGGTTCAATCAAATTACCAGAAGGAATGGAAATGGTTATGCCAGGAGACCACATCGATATGAACGTTGAATTAATCACTAGAGTTGCTATGGACGAAGGATTAAGATTCGCTATCAGAGAAGGTGGAAGAACTGTAGGTTCAGGAGTTGTTACTAGCATAATTGAATAGTAACTACTATAAATAATAAATAAAAATTAATAATTAAATTGTGATCACATTTAGAGAGTAAGGGGACGCCTTTACTCTCTTTTTATTTTTTCATAAATATAAAATTTATGAAAAAATAAAAAAATATTTAGTATATGTAAATGATTAATATAATTAGAATAGTTAAAAATAAAAATATGGTGAAAAATTACACTAAAAAATATATTGATAAAAAAAAGAATAGCATATAAAATATATTTGCTGAAGAAATTATAGATAATAAAATAGTAAAATGATGTTTTAATATTTAAGAAAAATGATAAAAAAACTCTTGAAAAGCCTATGTAAACATAGTATAATGTAGGAGTTGTATAGCGAACAGCGATGAGTCAGGAGGTTGCCGGACTTCCGGGTTAATTCCTGATGAGTATGTTAGGATCTAGAATCCAACGACAGGGGTTTTGTAATGCCATGTGTAAAAGTGTGAAACACGTGGAACAGTTTATAGAACAACCGCTGTTGTGCGTTAGAAGTAAAGCGTACATGAAAAGGAGGGAAACCAAGATGTCAAAACAAAAAATAAGAATCAGATTAAAGGCTTTTGATCACAATATTTTAGATCAATCAGCTGAGAAGATTGTTGAAACAGCTAAATCAACAGGAGCAAAGGTTGCAGGTCCAGTGCCACTACCAACTGAAAAAGATGTTGTTACTATATTAAGAGCTGTTCACAAATATAAAGATTCAAGAGAGCAATTCGAAATCAGAACACACAAGAGATTAATTGATATAGTTAATCCATCACCAAAGACAGTTGATGCGTTAATGAGATTAAACTTACCAGCTGGCGTTGATATCGAAATTAAGCTATAATTAATATTTATTAAATAAACAGTTTGAACTATTATGATTGTGTAACAATCCGCTAATATGTTTAGGAGGTGTAAATACATGAAAAAAGCTATATTAGGAAAGAAAATTGGGATGACTCAAATCTTTGATGCTAACGGAAAAGTTGTTCCTGTAACTGTAGTAGAAGCTGGCCCATGTGTTGTTGTTCAAAAGAAAACTATCGAGAAAGATGGTTATGAAGCAATACAAGTTGGTTTTGGCGATGTAAGAGAAAAATTAGTTAACAAGCCAAAGAAGGGACACTATGCTAAAGCAGGAGTTTCATTAAAGAGAAGATTAAAGGAATTAAGATTAGAAGATTGTTCAGCTTATGAAGTTGGTCAAGAAATAAAGGCTGATTTATTTGAAGTTGGAGAAAAGGTTGATGTATCAGGAGTTTCTAAAGGTAAGGGATTCCAAGGTGTTATCAAGAGATGGAATGCTAATAGAGGACCAATGAGTCACGGTTCTAAGTTCCACAGAGCAGTAGGTTCTATGGGGGCTTCATCAGATCCATCAAGAACTTTCAAGAACAAGCACATGCCAGGACATATGGGTGCTGTAAATACAACAGTATTAAACTTAGAAGTAGTTAAGGTTATAGCTGAAAAGAACTTAATACTAATTAAGGGTGGTATCCCAGGACCTAACAAAGGTACAGTAGTAATAAGAAATGCAGTTAAAGCTTAATTTCTGTAGAAAGGAGGAAACAGAATGCCTACAGTAGGATTATTTAATCAAGAAGGAAAACAAGTTGGAGATATCCAATTAAATAATAATGTGTTCGGAGTTGAAGTTAATACAGATGCTATTCATCAAGTAGTAGTTGCTTTATTAGCTAACAAGAGACAAGGAACTCAATCAGCTAAAACAAGAGCTGAGGTTAGAGGAGGCGGAATCAAGCCTTGGAGACAAAAAGGAACTGGTAGAGCAAGACAAGGTTCTATTAGATCACCTCAATGGATAAAAGGTGGTATTGTTTTTGCACCAAAACCAAGAGATTATAGAGTTTCAGTTCCAAAGAGCATGAGAAGAGTAGCTATGAAATCTGCTTTAAGTAGCAAGGTTCAAGAAAACCAAATGGTAGTACTTGAAACATTATCATTTGAAGCTCCAAAGACTAAGAATATGGTTGAAGTTTTAAAAGCTTTTGATGCTAAGAAAACTTTAATAGTAACTGGAGAATCTAACGAAGTACTTTACAAATCAGCTAGAAATATAGCTGACGTACAAATTATGCCAGTTAACAACATCAATGTTTATGATTTATTAAAATTTGAGAAATTAATCATAACTAAGGATGCTGTATCAAAAATTGAGGAGGTGTACGCATAATGACAAGCTATGATATTATAAGAAAGCCTGTTATCACTGAAAAAAGTATGACTGCTATGGCAGAGAAGAAGTACACTTTCATAGTTCAAATAAATGCTAACAAAGTTCAAATCAAAAAGGCTGTAGAAGAAATCTTCGGCGTTAAGGTTGATAAGGTTCAGACTTTAAGAACTATGGGAAAAACAAAGAGAATGGGCGTACATGTAGGAAAAAGAGCAGACTTCAAGAAAGCGATTGTTACTTTAACTGAAGACAGTAAGAATATAGAATTCTTTGAAGGAATGCAATAACGCGAATAAAGCGTATTATTGGTATTTAAATACCAGAGAAGCTTAAAGTAAGGAGGGAATTTACATGGCAGTTAAAAAGTTTAGACCAACTACCCCATCAAGAAGACAAATGACAATGGCTACTTTTGAAGAAGTTACAACAAGTACTCCTGAGAAGTCACTTCTTGTTTCATTAAACAAAACTGGTGGTAGAAATGCTCAAGGTAAAATAACTGTTAGACACCACGGTGGTGGAGCTAAGAGAAAATATAGAATAGTAGATTTCAAAAGAAATAAGGATGGTATTCCAGCAAAGGTTGCTACAATAGAATACGATCCAAACAGAACAGCATACATTGCGTTAGTTGTATATGCTGATGGTGAAAAGAGATATATAATTGCTCCAGTTGGATTAAAAGTTGGAGACGTTGTAGTTTCAGGAGCAGATGCTGATATAAAAGTTGGTAACGCTCTTCCATTAAAGAACATACCAGTAGGTACATTTGTACACAACATAGAATTACAAATTGGCAAAGGTGGCCAAATGGTAAGATCAGCTGGTACTTCAGCTCAATTAATGGCTAAAGAAGGTAACTATGCTACATTAAGATTACCTTCAGGAGAAATGAGATATGTTAGAATCGAATGTAGAGCTACAATCGGAACTGTTTCAAATACTACTAACGATATAATCAATATCGGTAAAGCTGGTAGAAAGAGACATATGGGATGGAGACCTACAGTTAGAGGTTCTGTAATGAACCCTTGCGATCACCCTCACGGTGGTGGTGAAGGTAGATCACCTATAGGTAGACCAAGTCCAGTTACTCCATGGGGTAAACCAGCACTTGGATACAAGACTAGAAAGAATAAGAAGTATTCTGACAAATTCATAATAAAGAGAAGAAACGATAAGTAGTATGAAGAGAAATTAATATTCTCTTCATGGCTTGTCAGCCTAGAGATTATGAAGGGAGGCAAATTATAGTGAGTAGATCAACAAAAAAAGGACCTTTTGTACATGAAGGACTTATAAAGAAAATCGAAGAAATGAATGCAAGTGGAGATAAGAAGGTTGTTAAAACTTGGTCAAGAAGTTCAACAATATTCCCACAAATGATTGGTCATACAATTGCTGTTCACGATGGAAGAAAGCATGTTCCAGTTTTCATTAGTGAAGACATGGTTGGACATAAGCTTGGTGAGTTCGCATTAACAAGAACTTACAGAGGACACGATTATGATGAAAAAGCAGCAAGAAAAAGAAAGTAATCCCGGAAAGGAGGAACATAAATGGAAGCTAGAGCTATAGCTAAATATGTTAGAATGTCTCCAACAAAAGTAGGAGTAGTTCTTGATTTAATAAGAGGAAAAAATATTCAAGAGGCTTTCGCTATTTTACAATATACTCCAAAAGATGCAGCTGTTGTTATAAACAAGGTTTTAAAATCAGCTGTTGCTAATGCAGAAAATAATCATGAAATGGATGTAGAAAGATTATATGTAGCAGAAGCATTCGTTGGTGCAGGTCCAACACTTAAGAGATTCAGACCAATGGATCACGGTAAAGCATTTAGAATAAACAAGAGAACAAGTAACATTACACTTGTAGTTAGAGAAAGAGCTTAAAAAGAAGGAGGGAAATCAAGTGGGTCAAAAAGTACATCCTCACGGACTTAGAGTAGGAGTTATCAAAGATTGGGATGCTAAGTGGTATGCTTCAAAGAAGAATTTCGCTGACAATCTAATTGAAGATAACAAAATAAGAGAATTCGTAAAGAAGGAACTTTTCTCAGCTGGTATTTCAAAAATTGAAATTGAGAGAGCTGCAAAGAGAGTTAAGTTAAATATATATACTGCTAAACCAGGTGTTATTATAGGAAAAGGTGGAGCAGGAATTGAAGCTTTAAAAGCTAAATTAGCTAAAATAGTTGATAATAAGAACTTATTAATCAATATAGTTGAAGTTAAAAATTCTGAAGCTGATGCTCAATTAATGGCAGAAAATATAGCTGCTCAATTAGAAAAAAGAGTATCATTTAGAAGAGCTATGAAGCAAAGCATTCAAAGAGCTATGAAACTTGGAGCAAAAGGTGTTAAAACTGCTTGTTCAGGTAGATTAGGTGGAGCTGAAATAGCAAGAACTGAACAATATCATGAAGGAACAATTCCACTACAAACTTTAAGAGCAGACATTGATTATGGTTTTGCAGAAGCTGATACAACTTATGGAAAGATCGGCGTAAAAGTTTGGGTTTATAATGGAGAAGTTCTTCCAACTAAAAAAGTTGAAAAGAAGGAAGAAGTTAACGCATAAGAAAGGAGGAATTAGTCATGTTAATGCCTAAAAGAGTTAAGCATCGTAAGGTACAACGTGGTAGAATGAAGGGAAAAGCTACAAGAGGTAATTTCCTTGCATATGGAGATTTTGGTATTCAAGCAACAAGTTGTGGTTGGATAACAAGTAATCAAATTGAATCTGCCAGAATTGCTATAAACAGATATATAAGAAGAGGAGGAAAACTTTGGATAAAGATTTTCCCAGATAAGCCAGTAACTGAAAAGCCAGCTGAAACAAGAATGGGTTCAGGTAAGGGTTCTCCAGAATACTGGGTAGCAGTAGTTAAACCTGGTAGAGTTTTATTCGAATTATCAGGAGTTAATGAAGAAGTTGCAAGAGAAGCTATGAGACTTGCATCACACAAACTTCCTGTAAAGTGTAAGTTCGTTACAAGAAGAGATTTTGAGGAAATGGGTGGTGAAGAATAATGAAGGCTAGAGAATTAAAAGAATTAAGAGCAAATAATCCTCAAGATTTAAAGGTTAAGTTAAATGACCTTAAGGCTGAGTTATTCAACTTAAGATTCCAATTAGCTACAGGTCAATTAGAAAACCCTATGAGAATAAGAGAAGTAAAGAAATCTATAGCCCAAATCAAAACCATCATTAGAGAAGAAGAGATCAGGGCTTTCGAGCAGTAAATCTGAAAGGAGGTAACTCTTAATGGAAAGAGGATTAAGAAAGAAAAGAATAGGTAGAGTTGTTTCAGATAAAATGGATAAAACAATAGTTGTTGCTGTTGAAACTAAGGTTAGACACCCATTATATGGTAAGACAGTTAATAGAACAACTAAGTTTAAAGCTCATGATGAAAACAATGAAGCTAAAATTAATGATAGAGTTTTAATTATGGAAACTAGACCATTATCTAAGGATAAGAGATGGAGACTTGTTGAAATAGTTGAAAAAGCTAAATAGGCTTTAAGTCTGAAAGGAGGGTAATTCAATGATACAACAACAAACCTTACTAAAAGTAGCAGATAACTCAGGTGCAAAGGAAATAATGTGCATAAGAGTTTTAGGCGGATCAAAGAGAAAGTTCGGTAACATTGGAGATGTAATAGTTGCTAGCGTTAAAAGTGCAACACCAGGCGGAGTTGTTAAAAAGGGAGACGTTGTAAAAGCTGTTATAGTTAGATCAGTTAGAGGATTAAGAAGAGCTGATGGTTCATACATTAAGTTTGATGAAAATGCAGCTGTTATTATAAAGGATGATAAGCAACCAAGAGGAACTCGTATCTTCGGACCAGTTGCTAGGGAGCTAAGAGATAACGAATTTAACAAGATTTTATCATTAGCACCTGAAGTTCTATAATGGAGGAGGTGTCTTATTTGAAGGTACATGTTAGAAAAAACGACACAGTTGTAGTTGTTTCTGGTAAAGATAAAGGAAAAACTGGTGAAGTTTTAAAGGTATATCCTAAGACAGGTAAAGTTATTGTTCAAGGAGTTAATATAGTTAAAAAGCACCAAAAGCCAAGCAGAGCAAATATGCAAGGTGGAATAGTTGAAAGAGAAGGAGCTATATATAGCTCAAAAGTTATGTTATACTGCACAAAGTGCAAAAATGCTACAAGAATTAGTAACAGAATATTAGAAGATGGTACTAAAGTTAGAGTATGTAAGAAGTGCGGAGAAACATTCTAGAATCTGAAAGGAGGTACTAAATTATGACAACAAGACTTCAAGAGAAGTATCAAAAAGAAGTAATTCCAGCTATGATTGAAAAGTTCGGATATAAAAATATAATGGAAGTTCCAAAGCTTGAGAAGATAGTTATCAACATGGGTGTCGGAGAAGCTAAGGATAATCAAAAAATATTAGAAGCAGCAGTTAATGATTTAAGCATTATTGCAGGTCAAAAGCCAATCTTAACAAGAGCAAAGAAATCAGTTGCTAACTTTAAGATAAGAGAAAATATGGCTTTAGGATGTAAAGTTACATTAAGAAAAGCAAAAATGTATGAATTTGCTGATAAGCTAATGACTATTGCTTTACCAAGAGTTAGAGACTTCAGAGGAGTTTCAAGCAAAGCTTTTGATGGTAGAGGAAATTACTCATTAGGAGTTAAAGAACAATTAATATTCCCAGAAATTGAATACGATAAAATCGATAAGGTTAGAGGAATGGATATTATCTTCGTAACAACAGCTAACACTGACGAAGAAGCAAGAGAATTATTAAGATTCCTTGGTATGCCATTTGCTCAATAATAAGGAGGGGAAACCGTGGCACGTAAGGCTATTATTGAAAAGTGGAAAAAAGAACCTAAATATAAAACAAGAGCTTATACAAGATGCAGAATATGTGGAAGACCACATTCAGTATTAAAGAAGTTTGGTATATGCCGTATATGTTTTAGAGAACTTGCTTACAAGGGTCAAATCCCTGGTTGTAAGAAAGCAAGTTGGTAAAAAACTGATGTAGTGAAAGGAGGCACATTAAATGGTTATGACAGATCCTATCGCAGATTTGCTAACTCGTATAAGAAACGCAAATTCTGTTAAACATGAAGTAGTAGAAATACCTTCATCAAACGTGAAGAAGGCTATTGCAAATATATTATTACAAGAGGGATATATAAAAGAATTAGAGGAATACAACGATGGAGTTGTTCCAATGTTAAGAGTATCTCTTAAGTATGGTGCAGATAAAGAAAGAGTTATAACTGGTATAAAGAGAATTTCTAAACCAGGATTAAGAGTTTACTGCAAGAAAGATGAAATTCCAAAGGTGTTAAGTGGACTAGGAATAGCTATAATATCAACATCAGCTGGTTTATTAGTTGATAGAGAAGCTAGAAAAGCTGGATTAGGCGGAGAAGTAGTTTGCTACGTTTGGTAATTCCAAATTAGAAAGTAACTAGATTAACATATATAAGAACAAGTAAAACAGGAGGTGCGATTATGTCAAGAGTAGGTAGATTGCCTATAACTATACCTGCAGGCGTAACTGTAGCTGTTTCAGCAGATAACGTTGTTTCAGTTAAGGGTCCAAAGGGCGAACTTGTTAAAGCTATGAACAAAGACATGAATATAGCAGTTGAAAATAACCAAGTTGTTGTTACTAGACCTAGCGATCAAAAAGAGCACAGAGCTCTTCACGGATTAACTAGAGCATTAATCAACAACATGATAATCGGAGTTGAAAAAGGATTTGAAAAGAGCTTAGAATTAATCGGTGTTGGTTACAGAGCTCAATTACAAGGAAAGAAACTTGTAATGAACTTAGGATATTCACATCCAGTTGAAATAGAACCAATCGAAGGTGTTACTTTCGAAACTCCAGCTGCAACAAAAGTTGTTGTTAAAGGAATAGACAAGGAAAAGGTTGGAGCTGCTGCGGCTGATATAAGATCATGGAGAAAACCTGAACCATATAAGGGTAAAGGAATCAAATATGATAACGAAGTAATCAGACGTAAAGAAGGTAAAACTGGTAAGAAATAATAGAAAGGAGTGAAACCTTTATGTTTAAGAAGGTAGACAGAAAAGCTAGTAGAGAAAGACGTCACCTAAGAGTACGTAAGAAAATTTCTGGTACTCCTGAAAGACCAAGACTTTCAGTATATAGAAGTGAAAAAAATATATATGCTCAAATTATAGATGATGTTAATTCAGTAACATTAGTTTCAGCTTCAAGCTTAGATAAAGCAGTTGATGTTAAAGTAGGCGGAAATAAGGAAGCAGCTAAATTAGTTGGTGAATTAATAGCTAAAAAAGCTTTAGAAAAGGGAATCTCAGAAGTAGTATTCGACAGAGGTGGATACGTATATCACGGAAGAATCCAATCTTTAGCTGAAGCTGCTAGAGAAGCAGGCTTAAAATTCTAATAAACGAGGAGGGAAATACATGAGAATCGATCCTAGCACACTAGACCTTAAGGAAAAGGTTGTTAATATAAACAGAGTAACTAAGGTTGTTAAGGGTGGTAGAAACTTCAGATTCAGCGCTTTAGTAGTTGTTGGTGACGAAAACGGACACGTAGGCGTTGGAATGGGTAAGTCAATAGAAATCCCAGAAGCAATTAAAAAAGGAATAGAAGATGCTAAGAAACACTTAGTAAGTGTTTCTATAGTTGGAACAACTGTTCCTCATCAAATATATGGAAAATTCGGAACTGGTAAAGTTCTTATAATGCCAGCTAAAGAAGGTACAGGAGTTATCGCTGGAGGTCCAGCTAGATCTGTATTAGAATTAGCAGGATTAAAGGATGTTAGAGCTAAGTCATTAGGTTCAAACAATCCAAAAAACATGGTAAATGCTACAATTAACGGTTTAGCAAACTTAAGAACAGCTGAAGATATAGCTAAATTAAGAGGCAAAACTGTTGAAGAAATTTTAGGTTAGGAGGGAAAAGCAATGGCAAAAATTAAAGTTACTCTTGTAAAGAGTTTAATTGGAAGAAAAAAAGACCATATTGCTACTGCACATGCCCTTGGACTAAAAAAGATTGGTAAGACAGTAGAACATGAAGAAACTCCTCAAATCAGAGGAATGATTAATAAAGTTGACTATCTACTAAAAGTAGAAGAAGTTTAGTTAGAGGAGGTGCATTGAGTAATGAAGCTTCATGAATTAAAACCAGCAGCTGGAAGTAAGAAGGCTCCTAAAAGAGTTGGTAGAGGTACTGGTTCAGGATTAGGTAGAAATGCTGGAAAAGGTGAAAAGGGCCAAAAGGCTAGATCAGGTGGTGGAGTTAGACCAGGATTTGAAGGTGGTCAAATGCCATTATATAGAAGACTTCCTAAGAGAGGTTTCACAAATATATTTGCTAAGCAATATGTAAGCATTAATGTTGATAGATTAAATATATTTGAAAATGGAACTGAAATAACACCAGAAGTTTTACTTGAAAGAAGAGTTATAAGTAAGGTAAAAGACGGCGTTAAGATTTTAGGTAATGGGACATTAGAGAAGAGCCTAACTGTAAAAGGATGTAAATTCTCAAAATCAGCGGCTGAAAAGATAGAGTCAGCTGGAGGAAAAGTTGAGGTGATTTAGTATGCTATCAACCCTACGTAATGCCTGGAAGGTTCCCGAGTTAAAAAAGAGATTTTTATGGACTATATTTTTAATTGCAATTTTCAGGATAGGAACACATATTCCTGTTCCTGGAATGCGCACAGACGTTTTAAAAAGTTTAGCAAGTAGCGGAACTATATTTGGGTTCTATGATCTAATATCAGGAGGAGCATTTAGACAATTTAGTATACTTGCGCTAAGTGTAACACCATATATTAATGCTTCCATAATAGTTCAATTATTGACTATAGCAATTCCTTCATTAGAACAACTTTCAAAAGAAGGTGAAGATGGAAGAAAAAAAATACAAAAGATTACAAGAATTTTATCTATAGCTATTGGATTTATTCTTGCTTTTGGTACTTACAGCATGGTTGCATCTAGAGGAGCTACAATGTCAATGGCATGGTATGAAGTTATTGTTGTATTAATAGCTTTAGTAGCAGGATCAACATTCTGTATGTGGCTAGGAGATCAAATTACTGCTAAAGGATTTGGTAATGGAATATCCATACTAATATTCGTAAATATAGTTTCACAGTTACCTACAACTTTAATGTCATTATTTACATTAAAGGATCAAGGAAATATATCTATAATAGGTATTTTATTATTTGTTGCTGCTGCAATATTGTTATTAGGTGTTGTAATATTCTTCTCATTAGCAGAAAGAAGAATACCAGTCCAATATGCTGGTAAAGCTGTTGGATCTAAGATGATGAGGGGCCAAAGCACTCACATTCCATTAAGCATAATAGGATCTGCTGTTATAGCAATAATATTTGCTATGTCAGTTATGATGTTCCCTAAGACAATTGCAGAATTTTTCCCAGGTCATGATTGGGCTGTATGGATAACAAGTAGTAATTATAGTATATTTAATGAAAAAACATGGATGTATCCAGTATTTTATTCTATATTAACTATATTCTTTACATGGTTCTATACACAAATTACATTTAAACCTGATGAAATGGCAGAGAATCTGCATAAATCAGCAGGATTTGTACCAGGAATAAGACCAGGAGAAGCAACAGAAAAGTATTTTGAAAAAGTACTTACAAAAGTATCTTTAATTGGAGGAGTATTTGCAGCTTTATTAGCAATACTACCAATATTAATTTCAAATTCACAATTACAAGGAATTCAATTTGGTGGAACATCATTATTAATTATGGTTGGTGTTGGACTTGATTTCTCAAGACAATTAGATTCACAGTTAGTAATGAGACATTATCAAGGATTCTTAAAATAGATTAATAATGGAGATGATGCCCGTGAAGATAGTATTATTAGGTCCTCCTGGAGCAGGTAAGGGAACACAGGCAAAATCAATTAGTAATAGATACTCAATACCGCATATTTCTACCGGTGATATATTTAGAAAAAATATTTCTGAAAATACTCCTTTAGGAATAGAAGCTAAAAAGCACATCGATAAAGGACAGTTAGTACCAGATGATCTTACTATTAATATGGTAAAGGATAGGTTACAACAAAATGACTGCAAAGAAGGATACTTATTAGATGGCTTTCCAAGGACAGTTTATCAAGCAGAAGCACTTCAAGAATTCCTTTCAAATAGAAATGAATGTCTTGATACAGCTTTACTGATTGAAGTACCTACTGGATTTATTTTAGAAAGAATGACTGGTAGAAGAGTATGTCCATCATGTGGAGCTAGCTATCATATAAAATTTAATCCACCAAAGATAGCAGGGAAATGTGATGTTTGTGGAAGTGATATAATCCAAAGAAAAGATGACACAGAGGAAACTGTGTCTGAAAGACTTGATGTGTATGAGAGACAAACACAACCACTGATTGATTTTTATAAAGAAAGAAACTTACTTTCAATTGTAGATGGAACAAAAGCTATTAATGAAGTATTTGAAG
Organism: Clostridium sp. SGI.024; assembly: GCF_050315195.1. Lineage (NCBI taxonomy): Bacteria > Bacillati > Bacillota > Clostridia > Eubacteriales > Clostridiaceae > Clostridium > Clostridium sp. SGI.024. The sequence continues at coordinate 49,874 of NZ_JBNPON010000007.1, forward strand.
GGATCTGTAATATCTTAGGGAGTGTTGAATAATGATTATCATTAAAAACAACAAAGAGATTGATCTGATGAGATCAGCAGGCAAGATAGTAGCAGAAACATTACTACTTATTGAGGAAAAAGTAAGACCAGGAATAACTACTGCTGAATTAGACAGTATAGCAGAAGAATTTATAACTAAGCATGGAGCAAGGCCTTCATTTAAAGGGCTATATGGTTTTCCAGCTTCACTATGTATATCTGTTAACGAGCAAGTAGTTCATGGGATCCCAGGAGGTTATGTATTAAAAGATGGAGATATAGTTAGTGTGGACTGTGGAGCCAACATAAATGGCTTTCACGGCGATGCTGCAAGGACTTTTGGTGTAGGAAATATAACTAAAGAAGCTGAAAAGTTAATTAATGTAACTAGGGAAAGTTTTTTTAAAGGAATTGAATATGCAAAAGTTGGTAACAGACTTACTGATATATCACATGAAATACAGAACTGCGTAGAAGCTGCAGGCTTTTCCGTAGTAAGAGATTTCGTAGGACACGGTATAGGTAGAGTTGTACACGAAGATCCAGATATACCTAATTATGGTCCTCCAGGAAGAGGACCAAAATTAGTAGAGGGAATGGCATTAGCTATTGAACCAATGGTTAATGCAGGAAGCTATAAAGTTAAAACATTAAGTAATGATTGGACTGTAGTAACTAGTGATGGAAGTCTATCTGCACACTACGAAAACACTATTGTAATTTTACCAGATGGACCCGAAATATTAACACTAATTTAGATAAGTGTTGCTTAGTTATAAATTCGCATGATACCAAAAGGTGGCTTGTAGATTTATGGCTAAGGTAATCATTGAGGTGAAAAGTTTGCAAAACAATGACTTAATTGGGAAGATGGTTCTTTCAAAAAGAGGAAGAGATAAAAATCATTTATATGTTGTAGTAGGACATTTAAATGATAATTATATAATTCTTAGTAATGGGAGCACTAAAACAGTTCAGATGCCTAAACAGAAGAATTTAAAGCATATAAGTGTTTTAGAGGATGTAGATGATGAGATTAAAGCATCTATCATATCAAAAGATAGAGGTACTGATTTAAAAATAAAGAGATTTCTAAAACTTAAAGGCATTGTTAAGGAGGGTTGATTACCTTATGTCAAAAGATGATGTAATAGAAATGCAAGGTACTGTACTAGAAGCATTACCAAATGCTATGTTCCAAGTGGAACTAGAAAGTGGGCATAAGATTCTAGCACATATTTCAGGAAAATTAAGAATGAACTTCATAAGAATTCTACCGGGAGATAAGGTTACAATAGAACTTTCTCCATATGATTTAACAAGAGGTAGAATAACATGGAGAGCAAAATAATAAAGTGGAAGATCCACTAAGTATTACAAGGAGGGTTAGCGATGAAAGTAAGACCATCAGTTAAGCCTATTTGCGAAAAGTGCAAGATTATAAGAAGAAAAGGAAAAGTAATGGTTATCTGTGAAAATCCTAAGCACAAGCAAAAACAAGGCTAATACAAAAAAAAGTATAGGCAAAAAAGTACAATTTTACTATGTAAATCGTATTGACTTTTGAGTTAAACTCAAATATGATTATATAGGCATTTAATTAAGCAGATAAATTTTAGGTGCGGCTGACAGTAGAGTACTACTCTACTGACCTAGGATTTAATTATATAAAAAACACATATAATTAAAGTTGTATGCATTTCAATATCAGGAGGTGTAAGTTTAATGGCAAGAATTTCAGGTGTAGACCTACCAAGAGAAAAAAGAGTTGAAATAGGTCTAACATATATATATGGTATAGGACTTTCTACTTCACATAAGATTTTAGCAGAAACAGGAGTAAATCCTGATACAAGAGTTAAAGATCTTACTGAAGATGAAGTAACTAAAATCAGAGAATACGTAAAAACTTTAACAATTGAAGGTGACTTAAGAAGAGAAGTTGCATTAAATATTAAGAGACTAGTAGAAATTGGATGTTACAGAGGTATTAGACATAGAAAAGGTCTTCCAGTTAGAGGACAAAAGACTAAGACTAATGCTAGAACTAGAAAAGGTCCAAAGAAAACTATCGCAAATAAGAAGAAGTAGTGAGGAGGGAATTCGATGGCTCAAAAAGTTAAAAAGACTAGAAGAAGAAAAGAGAGAAAGAATATTGAGCATGGTGCTGCACACATCAAATCAACTTTCAATAACTCAATAGTTACTTTAACTGATGCAGCAGGAAATGCTTTATCATGGTCAAGTGCAGGAGCTCTAGGCTTCAGAGGATCAAGAAAAAGTACTCCATTCGCAGCTCAAATGGCAGCAGAAACAGCAGCTAAAGCAGCTATGGAACATGGATTAAAAAGTATAGAAGTATATGTAAAGGGACCAGGTGCTGGTAGAGAAGCAGCAATTAGATCTTTACAAGCAGCAGGATTAGAAGTAACTCTAATTAAAGATGTTACTCCAATTCCACACAACGGATGTAGACCACCAAAGAGAAGAAGAGTCTAGTATTCATATAGGAGGTGTAATTAATGGCAAGATATACTGGAGCTACATGTAGATTATGTAGAAGAGAAGGTATGAAGTTATTCCTTAAAGGGGATAGATGTTATACAGATAAATGTGCTTTTGTTAGAAGAAGCTATGCACCAGGACAACATGGAGCAGCTAAGAAAAAATTATCTAACTACGGAGTACAATTAAGAGAAAAGCAAAAAGCTAGAAGAATATACGGAGTATTAGAAGGCCAATTCAGAACTTACTATGAAAAGGCTGAGCATATGAAAGGTATTACAGGTGAAAACTTACTTAAGTTACTAGAAATGAGACTAGATAACGTTGTTTATAGACTAGGTTATGGTGCTTCAAGAGCTGAAGCTAGACAATTAGTTACTCATGGACATTTCTTAGTAAATGGTAAGAAGGTTGATATTCCTTCATATAAAGTTTCTGCTAATGATGAAATATTAGTTTCAGAAAAGAGCAGAGGAACTGAAAAATTCAAGACATTTATTGAAAATCCAAAGACATTACCAAAATGGTTAGAAGCAAATGTTGAAAATTATTCAGGTAAAGTAATTGCTGAACCAGCAAGAGAAGATATTGACGTTCCAGTTAATGAAACTCTTATCGTTGAGTTATACAGCAAGTAATAGTTTAGTATTTGTATTGTTAAGATTTATCTTACAATACAAATATATAAGCAATTGCCCTCAGAATAATGTTGCCGTTTAAAATATAAGGAGGGTTTGTACATGTTAGAAATAGAAAAGCCAATAATTGAATGTATAGAAGCAAATGAAAATGGTACTTATGGTAAATATGTAGTTGAACCGCTAGAAAGAGGATATGGTATAACTCTTGGAAATGCTCTAAGAAGAATACTTTTATCATCACTTCCAGGTGCAGCTCCAACATCAGTAAAAATTGATGGAGTACTACATGAATTTTCAACTGTACAAGGTGTTAAAGAAGATGTTACAGAAATAATATTAAACATAAAATCTTTAGCATTAATAATGAATGGTGAAGGTCCAAAGACAATATATATAGATGCTCAAGGACCAGGAGTAGTTACAGGTGCAGATATAAAAACTGATGGAGATGTTGAAGTTGTAAGTAAAGATCTTCATATTGCTACATTAGATGATAATGGCAAGTTATATATGGAGATAACAGTTAATAGAGGAAGAGGATATGTTACTCAAAATAAAAATAAGAGTGAAGATCTTCCATTATCAGCTATTGCTGTAGATTCAATTTATACACCAGTTAAAAGAGTTAATTTCACTGTAGAAAATACAAGAGTTGGTCAAATTACTGACTACGATAAATTAACTTTAGAAATCTGGACTAATGGAACTATAAAAATAGATGAAGCTATAAGCTTATCTGCAAAAATTCTTATAGAACATTTCAAATTATTTATGTCATTAGGAGATAGTACTAATGATGTAGAAATAATGATAGAAAAAGAAGAAGACAAAAAAGAAAAAGTACTAGAAATGACTGTTGAAGAGCTAGATTTATCAGTTAGATCATATAACTGTTTAAAGAGAGCTGGAATTAATACAGTTCAAGAACTTGCTGGAAAATCAATGGATGACATGATGAAGGTAAGAAATCTAGGAAAGAAATCTTTAGAGGAAGTCGAAAGAAAGCTTAAGGAATTAGGCTTAGGATTAAGACTAAACGATGAGTAAGGAGGTAAATCCATATGGCAGGTTATCGTAAATTAGGTCGTCCTACTGACCAAAGAAGAGCTATGTTAAGAAGCCTTGTTACAAGCTTTTTAAAGCATGGTAAAATAGAAACAACTGAAACAAGAGCAAAAGAAACTAGAAAGTTAGCTGAAAAGATGATCACTTTAGCAAAAAGAGGTGACCTTCACGCTAGAAGACAAGTTTTAGCTTTTGTTCATGAAGAAGAAGTAGTTCAAAACCTATTTGACAATGTTGCTCCAAAGTATGCTGAAAGAAACGGTGGATACACTAGAATGTATAAAAAAGGCCCAAGAAGAGGGGACGGAGCTGAAGTTGTTATACTTGAATTAGTATAATATATAGGGGATTAAGTGATATGACTTAGTCCCCATTTTTGTATATAAAAAATTAAATATTATATAAGAACTTAAAAATTATAATAAAGTAATTGTAATTGGAAAAATGTATATTATAATATTCTTATGTTAATGTATATACACTTATTAAGGTTTTATATAATACTTAAAGAAAATTAGCTAATATAAGGAGGGGATATATTATGAAAGAAGCAATGATTAAATGCAATGATGTATCTTTTAAATATAGAGTGCATGAAGGAGAAGAGGAAAGGTATGCTGTTAATGGTGTAAACTTTCAAGTGGATAAAGGCGAATTTTTAGTAATACTAGGTCATAATGGATCTGGTAAATCAACTATTGCTAAGCATATGAATGCTCTTTTAGTGCCCTCTGAAGGAACTGTAATAGTAGATGGATTAAATACGTTAGATTCCAATAACATATGGGAAATTAGATCTAAGGCAGGAATGGTTTTTCAAAACCCTGATAATCAATTAGTAGCAACGATAGTTGAAGAGGATGTTGCTTTTGGACCAGAAAATCTTGGAGTACCTCCAGAAGAAATTAGAAAAAGAGTAGATGAAAGCTTAAAAAAAGTTGGAATGTATGAGTATAGAAGACATGCACCACATTTACTATCTGGCGGTCAAAAACAAAGAATTGCTATAGCAGGAATTTTAGCTATGAAACCAGAATGTATAATATTTGACGAGCCAACTGCTATGTTGGATCCATCAGGAAGAAAAGAAGTCTTAAAAAATATAAAAGAAATAAATAAAAATTATGGAATAACTATAGTTCTTATAACACATTACATGGATGAAGCAGCAGAGGCAGATAGAGTTATTGTTATGGATGATGGTAAAATAATTCTAGAAGGAAAACCTAGAGAAGTATTTTCTAACGTGAAAAAAATGAAGGAAATAGGTCTAGATGTTCCTCAAGTTACAGAATTATGTTATGAATTACAGAATAATGGTATAAATATAGATACAAATATTTTAAATGTAGATGAGATGGTGAATGCGATATGTCAATTAAAATAGAGAATTTAGTACATGTCTATATGCCGAAATCCCCTTTTGAAAAAGTGGCTTTAGATAATGTAAATATAGAAATAAATGATAATGAATTTGTTGCACTTATAGGGCATACAGGTTCTGGAAAATCCACGTTAATTCAACATATGAATGGATTACTTAAACCAGCTTCAGGAAGAATAATTGTTGATGGAGAAGATATAACAAAAGAAGGATTTAAGCTTACTGATATAAGGAAAAAAGTAGGGTTGGTTTTTCAATATCCAGAATATCAATTATTTGAAGAGACTATAGAGAAGGATATTGAGTATGGACCAAGGAATTTAGGTCTTGAACAAGAAGAGATTACTAGAAGAGTAAAAAATGCCATGAAAATGGTTGGATTAGATTATGACATATATAGAAATAAATCTCCCTTTGATTTAAGTGGAGGTCAAAAAAGAAGAGTAGCTATAGCAGGTGTCATTGCTATGGAACCAAAAATTCTTATATTAGATGAACCTACTGCAGGATTAGATCCAAAGGGAAGAGATGATATTTTAGAGCAAATAAAGAAATTACATACTGAATATAAGATGACTATTATATTAGTTAGTCATAGTATGGAGGATGTAGGAAGACTAGCGCAAAGAATAATAGTTATGAATAATGGAAATGTTGCTTTAGAAGGTACACCAGCTCAAGTATTTAAAGAGATTGATACATTAGAAAATATAGGGCTTGCAGTGCCACAAGTAACTTATCTTATGAGAGCTCTTAAGGAAAAGGGATTTAATGTATCAGATGAAGTCTATACAATTAACCAAGGAAAAGAAGAGTTACTTAGAATTTTAAAGAAAGATAAAAATTAGGGTGATAAAAAATGATAAAAGATATAACTATAGGTCAATATATACCAGGCGAAACCTTTGTTCATAAATTAGATCCTAGAACTAAAATAATATTATCTATTTTATTTATTGTCTCTCTTTTTGTAGTAGACAAATTTGTTGGATATATACTAATTGTAGGATTTTTAGCTTTAACAGTTTATATTGCTAAATTGCCTCCTAAGTATCTATATAAGGGATTAAAGCCTGTATTTTTTCTTATAATTTTTACTGCTGTTTTAAATATATTTATGATTAAAGGAACAGCAAATTCATTAATATTTGAGTTCGGATTTGTAAAAATATATACTGAAGGTCTTAGGACTGCTGGATTTATGGCGTTGAGACTTATATTCCTAATAATGGGAACATCAGTATTAACATTAACAACATCTCCAATTGAATTAACAGATGGTATAGAAAGATTACTTAGACCAATTGGAAAAGAGATGGCACATGAGCTTGCAATGATGATGACTATAGCATTGAGATTTATTCCTACTTTAATGGATGAAACAGATAAAATAATGATGGCACAAAAAGCAAGAGGTGCTGATTTTGAAAGTGGTGGATTAATTCAAAAAGCAAAGAGTTTAATACCACTATTAGTTCCTTTATTTATAAGTTCTTTTAGAAGAGCAGATGAACTAGCAATGGCTATGGAATCTAGGGCATATAGAGGTGGAGCTGGCAGAACAAGAATGAAGGAATTAAAATTCTCAAATAGAGATGCTATAGCATTTTCAGTATTTTCAATATTAATAATAGGAAGTTTTTTAGTAAGATTTGCTTTATAGTAATTAATAAAGGTGATTTAATATGAGAAATATTAGGCTAACTATAGAATATGACGGAAGTAATTATTTAGGCTGGCAAAGGCAGAAAAGTGGTAGTACTATACAAAATACATTAGAAGAAGCTATAAGAAGTCTTACTAATGAAGAAATAGAAGTTATAGGAAGTTCTAGAACAGATGCTGGTGTTCATGCTAAGGGCTTTGTGGCTAATTTTAAAACAAATAGTAGAATACCAGCGGACAAATATAGAGAAGCTATTAATCATAAGTTACCTGATGATATTGTAATACTAAAATCAGAAGAAGTAGAGGAAGAATTTCACTCACGATATAATTCTAAGGGGAAGACATATTCCTATTCTATATTAAATAGAGAGGTACCTCCAGCTATAGGCAGAAATTATTTATATCATGTAAAGCGTAAATTAGATTTAGAAGCTATGAAGGAAGCTTGTAAGTATTTTATAGGAACACATGATTTTGCAGCATTTAAAAGTAGTGGTAGTTCAGTTAAGACAACTATAAGAACAATTTATGAATTAAATATAGAAGAAAATAATGATATAATTAAAATTTATGTAACAGGTGATGGTTTCTTATACAATATGGTTAGAATAATAGTAGGAACACTAATTATGGTTGGCTTTAATAAGATTATGCCAAATGAAATAGAAAATATAATAGCGCATAAGGATAGAGAAAAAGCTGGAATATGCGTACCTTCATCTGGATTGATATTAGAAAAAGTTTATTATTAAAATTTATCAAATTAATTGAAATTATAAAATAAAATATATTGACACACCCGTGTGCGTGTATTATAATAAGTTTGTTTGTTAGAATTATTTATGTATATAAGATCCACTAGCCCCGGGTCTTGACATAAAAGCAGTACTTAAAAAGTAAAGCACAAATGTAAGTTCAGGGAGGGAAAAACATGAAATCATACATCGCTAAGGCGCAAGAAGTTGAAAGAAAATGGTATGTTGTTGATGCTGCTGGTAAGCCACTAGGAAGAGTTGCTAGCCAAGTTGCTTCAATTTTAAGAGGAAAAAATAAGCCAACATTTACACCAAATGTTGACTGCGGAGATTTCGTTATCGTAATCAATGCTGAAAAAGTTGTTTTAACTGGTAAGAAGTTAGATCAAAAATTAATGAGAAAGCATAGCTTATATCCAGGTGGATTAAAGGAAACTCCATATAGAGAAGTATTAGCTAAGAAGCCTGAATTCGCTTTCGAAGAAGCTGTAAGAAGAATGCTTCCATCAGGTGTTTTAGGAAGAAAAATGCTTAAGAAGCTAAAAGTATACAGAGGTGCAGAGCACGGACATGATGCTCAAAAACCAGAAGTACTTGAATTAAAGTACTAATACATGCTCGGGAGGAGGAATAAAAAATGGCAAAAGTTCAATACATGGGAACTGGAAGAAGAAAAAAATCAATAGCAAGAGTTAGACTTGTACCTGGAAATGGTAAAGTTTTAATAAATAACAGAGAGATCGAAAACTATTTTGGATTAGAAACTTTAAGAATGATCGTTAATCAACCATTAGTTTTAACTGCAACTAAGGACAGATTCGACGTTTTAGTTAACGTTCATGGTGGTGGATTCACAGGTCAAGCTGGAGCAATAAGACATGGAATTACTAGAGCTTTAATCAAAGCTGACGAAAACTTAAAGCCAGAATTAAAGAAGGCTGGATTCGTTACTAGAGACCCAAGAATGAAAGAAAGAAAGAAATACGGTCTTAAGAAAGCTAGAAGAGCTCCTCAATTCTCAAAGAGATAATATTTGGAAGCTTACAAATCCCACAAACTTTATGTTTGTGGGATTTATTTGATTATTTATAAATTTATAAATAATCAAATAAATTTTCAAGTAGAAAATGTATTTAGATCATAATAATATTTATAAATTAAAGATATCGTAAGCTTTAAGTTTATGGTATTTTTTTTATATTTTTATTAATTATTATGACATTATTATAACTATAAGTTATAATAATATTATGAAAAGTACTAATTTATGGTATTATTTAGATAATATTAGTACATTTAGTGTTTCAAGTAATTTTATAATGTATAATACAAATAAATATTTTCTAAAGTATCAATAAGTATTATACAAATAAAATATATATAAATTATTTTTAAACTATAGTTATTATACATAAGTAATAATTTTTTTAATATAATTTTAAAGTAAGGAGGACTAATAAAATGAATGAGTATGTAATTAGTTGTTGCTCTACTGCAGATCTTACAGAGGAACATTTTAATAAAAGAAATATAGAATATATCTGCTTTCATTTTGAGATTGATGGAAAGGAATATGTAGATGATCTTGGAAAATCAATATCATTTGATGAGTTTTATAAATCAATGGAAAATGGGGCAGATACAAAAACATCTCAGGTTAATGCCCAAGAGTTTGAAGAATACTTTGAGAAATTCTTAAGAGAAGGAAAGGATATACTTCATGTAAGTTTATCTTCAGGTCTTTCAGGGGTAATAAATTCAGCTATGGTAGCAAAAACTATACTAGAAGAAAAATATCCAGATAGAAAAATTTATATTGTAGACTCATTAGGGGCCTCATCAGGCTATGGACTAATAATGGATAAGCTAGCAGATTTAAGAGACGAAGGGATGAGTATAGACGAAGTTTATCAATGGATTGAGGAACATAAGTTAGAAATGAATCATTGGTTTTTCTCTACGGACTTAACTTTTTATATAAAGGGTGGAAGAGTTTCAAAGACATCTGGATTTATTGGAGGCTTACTTGGAATTTGTCCACTATTAGATATGAATGATAAAGGGAAATTGATTCCAAGGTATAAGATTAGATCAAAGAATAAAGTTATTAAAGCAATAGTAGATAAAATGGAAGAGGATGCAAAAGATAAACTAGATTATTCTGATAAATGTTATATTTCTCATTCTTATTGTTATGAAGATGCAAAAGAAGTAGCAAAGTTAGTTGAAGGACGTTTTCCTAAATTAAAAGGTAAAGTAGAAATAAATAATGTAGGAACTACTATAGGAAGTCATACTGGACCAGGTACAGTAGCTTTATTCTTCTGGGGAAAACAAAGAAAAGAATAAATTATAAAATAACTACTTAAAGAATAACTTTAAGTAGTTTATTTTTATTAATTTGTAAAATAATAAAGTAATAAGAAATTTGCATATTCAAAGGATTGTAATATTAAATTCATGTTAAAAATATACGTATTTACTTAACAAATGTATAAAAATAAGGTAAACTAAATTTGTTATAATTATGTTGAAAAGGAGAATAATTTTGGATTCATTAATGATAATTATTAAGTTACTTGGTGGTCTAGGGCTATTTATTTACGGAATGAAAATTATGGGCGATGGTCTTGAAAATGCCGCTGGGGATGGATTGAAGTCAATTCTTGAAAAAGTTACAAAAAATCCAATAGTTGCAGTATTTGTTGGAGCAATTGTTACAGCAGTAATTCAAAGTAGTAGTGCTACAACAGTAATGGTAGTAGGATTTGTTAATGCTGGACTTATGAATTTAGCTCAAGCAGCTGGAATAATTATGGGAGCAAATATAGGTACTACAATTACAGCACAACTTGTTGCCTTTAAATTAGATGATATAGCTCCTTTATTTGTATTTGTAGGAGCAGCAATAATTATGTTTGCTAAGAAAAAGCAAAAAAGAGATATTGGTAATATTATTTTGGGATTTGGTATATTATTTGTTGGTATGGGTCAAATGAGCGGAGCAATGAAGCCATTAACAGAATTACCTTTATTTAAAGAAATAATAAGTACAGTAGGAGGACAGTGGTATTTAGGAATAATTGCAGGAGCAATAATAACAGCAGTACTTCAAAGCTCTTCTGCTACAACAGGTATATTAGTAGCTCTAGCAACGGCAGGTGCAATAGATATTAGAGCAGCCTTACCAATAGTATTTGGTTGCAATATCGGAACATGTATAACAGCTATGTTAGCATCTGTAGGAACAAGTAAAACGGCACATAAAGCAGCAATACTTCATTTAATTTTCAATTTAGGTGGGACAATATTGTTTATTCCAGTATTAATAAGTGGAATTTTAGGTGAGGCAGTTACTATTATTAGTCCTAATGATGTAAGTAGGCAAATTGCTAATGCACATACGGTATTTAATTTAGTAAATACTGCAGTTATGTTACCACTTACAGGTATATTAATTAAAGCTGTTAATTTAATTATTCCTGGAGATGATGAAGATGAAAAACAAGGACCTAAGTACATAGACGATAGGTTATTGGAAACACCAGTAATTGCAGCAGGTCAAGTAGCTAAGGAAACTTTAAGAATGGCAAATAAAGCTAAGAAAGGTTTAACTTTAGCTATAGAAGCATTTGAAAAGAATGATGAGAAATTAATTCAAAAAGTTTATGATAATGAAGCAATAATCAATTCACTAAATGAAGCCATTACAACTTATTTAGTTAAACTATCTAAACGTGAACTATCTGATAAAGAATCAAAGATAGTTGCAGCTACTTTTCATGTAATTAATGATATTGAAAGAATAGGAGACCACGCTGAAAATATAGCTGAATTAACACTACAAAAGATAAATAAAAAGCTAGAGTATAGCAATCAAGCTATGGAACAAATAAAAAGAATGTATGAAAAGACAGCAGAGTCTCTACAAGCAGCTATTGATAGTTATGCACATAATGATGTAAATAAAGCAAAAAGCGTTAGTGAAATAGAATCAGAAGTAGATAGGTTACAAAAAAAATATAGAGATCTTCATGTAAAAAGACTTTATGATGGGATTTGTAATGCATATGCAGGTACAATCTTTTTAGATTTAGTAAGTAATTTAGAACGAATTAGTGACCACTCCATGAATATAGCTGAAAGTGTTATAGAGAATAATTAAAACTATAAAAAGATATTATTTAATTATAATATTATTTTATAATTAAATAGTATCTTTTAATTTTATTAAGATATAGTAATAATATTTTGTAGTTATAAGTAAAAAATCAAACAATGGACATAATATTTTTATAACAAATAAAATATGGAGGAAAACAAATGAAGAAATTAAAATTAGCTTCTATATTAATAATATTATTTACTGTTGTTTTTACTTCTATAAAGGTATTAGCTATAGAACAAGAAAAAATTATATTAATTGATCCAGGACATGGAGGATTCGATGGAGGAGCTAAATCAAAAAGTGGTGTTATAGAAAAAGACATAAATTTAGAAATATCATTAAAGCTTAAGGAAGCTTTAGAATCCAAGGGATATAAGGTTTATTTAACAAGAGAAAATGATGAAGCTCTTGGAAATAATGGTTCCACTATAAGAGAGAAGAAAAGAGAAGATTTAAAAAAGAGAAGAGATATGAAGAAAGAGATAAATTGTGATGCTTTTATATCTATTCATCAAAATATGTTTCCACAAGAGAAATGTTATGGTGCGCAAGTGTGGCATGGGTCTAATGAAATAAGTAAAAAGTTAGCAAATAGTATTCAAGAGTCTGTAAAGGAAAGTGTAAAGGATAATAATAAAAGGGTGTCAAAGCCTGCAGGAGATTCTTATCTAATATTAAGAGATGATTATAAGGGAGCTTCCGTTTTAGTAGAATGTGGTTTTTTATCAAATGGTGAAGAAGAAAAAAAGTTACAAACAGAAGAGCATCAAAATGCTTTGGTTGAAGGAATTTCTTTGGGAATAGAAAGATATTTTGAAGAAATAAATAAGAACTAAAAAATTTCCGAGGAAATATAGCAAAAAATACTGTCAAAAGTGAATATTTCATAAAAGTTTAAATTAATAAGGAAATATAGAGCTTTCACAATAGCTACATATCTCCTTATTCTATTTTATATGCTAAAATATTATTTTTTTTATAATATAATGTTTAAATATGATAAAATATTTATGATTATATATGAAAAGGAAGATGAGAATGAGAGAAATACATATTAATAAAATACAAGAAGCTGTTCAAAATTTATGTATTGATGCTAATTATAATTTATCAAAGGATGTTATTGATTCATTAGATAAATCAAAAACACAAGAAACTTGGAATCTAGCAGAAGATATATTAGATAAAATAATAATGAATGCAGAGATAGCAAGAAGAGAGAAAATGCCAATTTGTCAAGATACAGGAATGGCATGTGTATTTATTGAAATAGGACAAGATGTACATGTTATAGGAGGTAATCTTGAAGATGCTATCAATGAAGGTGTAAGAAGAGGCTATGATAAGGGGTATTTAAGAAAATCAGTTGTTAAAGACCCTATTAATAGGGTGAATACAAAGGATAATACACCAGCAATAATTTATTATGATATAGTACCAGGGGAGAAACTAAAAATAACAGTAGCACCAAAAGGCTTTGGGTCTGAAAATATGAGCCAAATAAAAATGCTTAAACCTTCAGATGGAATAGAAGGCGTAAAGGATTTTATTATAAAAGTAGTAAAAGAAGCAGGACCTAATCCATGTCCACCAATGATAGTTGGTGTAGGAATAGGTGGAACTTTCGAGAAGGCAGCATATTTATCTAAGAAGGCCTTAATAAGACCAATAGATAGTAGGAATAAAAATGAATTTTATGCTGATTTAGAAGATGAGTTATTAATAAAGATGAATGAGCTTGGAATTGGGCCACAAGGCTTTGGTGGAAAGACTACAGCTCTTGGAGTTAATATAGAAACATTTCCTACACATATTGCAGGGTTACCAGTTGCAGTTAATATTAGTTGTCACGCCACTAGACATAAAGAAGTAATTTTATAAGGAGATAGAATTTATGGAAGTTAGTATAAGAACACCATTAACTTATGAAAAGATAAAGAATTTAAGAGCAGGAGATAGAATATTATTATCAGGTACTATATATACAGCTAGAGATGCTGCACATAAAAGATTAATAGAACTATTAGATAAAAATTTAGATTTACCTATAAATATTAACAATGAAACAATATATTATGTAGGGCCATCTCCAGCAAAAGAAGGGCAAGTAATAGGATCAGCAGGACCAACTACAAGTTACAGAATGGATTCTTATTCCCCAAGGCTTTTAGACTTAGGTTTAAAAGGAATGATAGGAAAAGGAGCAAGAAACCAAGAAGTTATAGATTCTATAATAAAAAATAAAGCTATTTACTTAGGGGCAATTGGAGGAGCAGCAGCTCTAATATCAAAGAGTATAACTAAATCAGAAATAATAGCTTATGAGGATTTAGGTGCTGAGGCAATAAGAAAAATGGAGATTAAAGATATGCCATTAATAGTAATTATAGATACAGAAGGAAATAACCTATATAAGCAGGGCCAAGATCAATACCTTAAGACAGTAATTAAAGAATGAAATAGAAATGAAAAAATGAAAAAATTAAGGTATGAAAGCGACTTGTAAAAAATTTACCTAGAAAGCAATGTGTAAGTCGACTTTGACTAAAGTAACCTACAAACTAATATATAGGCATTATATTTCATAATTCTGAAGCATGAAGAATTATTTCCTTTAGTCATTAAGAATCTAAATTTAAATATCATAATAAAAACTAGAGATATATTAATGCGAAAGTCGACTTGGAGCGAAGCGAGGTCGAGCTGAGCATAATATATCTCTAGTTTAGTTATATAGTTAAATTTTGTAGAAGCCTTTTCCATTGACTTCTGAAACATCTATTATAGTTATAAATGCTTTAGGGTCTATTCTTAAGATTTTACTTTTTAAATGAACCATTTGAGAAGAAGTAACCGCTATGTATAGCATTTTTTTCAATTCATGAGTATACTCGCCTTCTGCAATAAGAGAAGTGACACCTCTATTCATATCTTTAATAACATATTGAATTATATCTTCTTCTTTTTCAGTTAATATTAATAAAAGTTTTTTACTATTAAAACCATTAATAACTCTATCAACTAAAGTTCCTTGCACAAACATGGAAATTAAAGTATATAAGGCTTTAGGAAGTCCAAATATCAGGGCACCTATAAAGACTATAACGCAATTAATCCCAAAGCTAAGTTTACCAATCTCAAAATTAGAATATTTTTTTCTAAGCACCATTGTAATTATATCTGTTCCACCTGTTGAACCATTTCTAGAGAATACAAGACCGTATCCTAGTCCACATAAAACACCACCATAAATACAATAAAGCAATAAATCATCTACTTTTACTAAATGTGATAATGGCTTAGTTATCATTAAAGAAATTGATAAAGATACCATACCAACAGCAGAATATAAAGTGAACTTTTTATTTAAAGTTTTATAGCTAAGAAAGAATAATGGTATGTTAATAAAAAATACAGTTATACCAGAAGGTATATTATATAAGTATTCAAGAATTAGTGCTACACCAGTTGCACCTCCACTTAGCAATTGAGCGTTAACTAAGAATAAGTTAACTCCAAGAGAAGCTATAATACATCCCATAAAAATAAGAATAAAGTCTAAAATCATGTGTTTATTAATTGAAATACTACGAAACATTTGAAACTCCTTAAAATTATAAGTAATATACACAAACTGATTATATATTAAATAACTCAATATGTTAATATAATTTATTTTACCATTTTAATAAAAATGTAATTTTTATAATTAGTAAAATGTAAGAATATAAGATATTATAATTATAAGATAGAAAAAATCAAGGGGTGTTTTATAACATGTTTAATGTATTAGTAGTAGATGACGAAAAAGAAATTAGAGATGCCATTGACATATATTTAAGAGGAGAAGGAATGAAGGTTTTTAAAGCACAAGATGGTGTAGAAGGCTTAGAAATCCTCGATAGAGAAAAAATACATTTAATTGTACTTGATATAATGATGCCAAAAATGGATGGAATAAAGACTTGTTTAAAAATTAGAGAAAAAAGAAACTTGCCAATAATTATGTTATCAGCTAAAGGGGAAGATAGTGATAAGATATTAGGTCTTAATGTTGGTGCAGATGACTACATAGCAAAACCATTTAATCATTTAGAACTAGTTGCAAGAGTTAAATCACAGCTAAGAAGATATCAAAAGCCATTAGAATTAGAAGGTGAAAGTCCTGATATAATAGAAGTTAAAGATTTAGTAATCAATAATAAAGAAAAGACAATTTACTTAAGAGGAGAAGAAGTAAAAGTTACAGCAACTGAATTTAAAATACTTCAACTTTTAGCTTCAAATTTAGGTGAAGTTTTTTCAATTAAAGAAATATATGAAAAAGTATGGGAAGAACCATTTTATAGAAGTGAAAATACTGTAACTGTTCATATAAGAAGAATAAGAGAGAAAATAGAATTAAATACAAAGGACCCGGAATATATAAAAGTAGTGTGGGGAGTTGGATATAAAATTGAAAGAGAAAATTAAGCACTATATAACTGGTGTATGGGGAGTAGAACTTTTAATTCTTGGAATAACAATAGTATTACTAATTACAGGATATTACCAAGCCTTTAGTGATTCAGCAGAAAAGTTAAATACAAATACTTTTGATGCCCTATTTAATAAAGATAAATATATTCAGTCAATTATATATTATGAAAGTAGAGGAATTTCAAAATATATATATGCAAATTCAAGGGATTTAGAGGATATAAGTGCAATAAAATATGAAAATGAGCATTTATCAGGAGATCCTTATTATAATGATAATATATTTTATGTTTTAATTAACAAAGAAACTGGTGAGTTTACAACAAATGATTTAAACTTATTTAATTCTGTAAACCAAGACGATAACAATGCTCCATTATTAGAGGATACAATAAATACATATTTGAAAGAATGGGGATTATCATCTGTTAGATTAGACAATAAAGATAAGTATAATTACTATGTAATGAATATGACAGATAAAACAAACTTAAAGTATATAGATAAATATATAGAGATATATTATAGTAATCCTGATTCCTATGATTATATTATAAGGACTGAGGCTTTAACAGCCAAAATAATGATAGTTGCAACTATTCTCACTATAATTCTATTAATAAAGGTAATATTTAACTTAATATTTAACAGAAATAATATTCATTTAGAGATAATGGTGTTAAAAAGATTAATTTTTGTATTAAAGTACGGATATAGATATAGGGTTACAAGAAATAAGATATTAATATCCTTTGGTGGAGCTATTGGGGTAATTTTAGTTTATCTTTATTTAATTGCGGGTATAAGAAGCCAAAACTTACTTGTAACATTTTTAACAAAATATCCATTTAAGGGTACGTTAATATTAGTATTAATTCCGTTAGTATGCGTTTTATATTCTTTAAAAAAGAGTTTAGATATCACTATTATTAATGATGGGTTAAAGAAAATAAATTCTGGAGATTTAGAGTATACTCTTGGTAATACTGGTGAAAGAGAAATAAGAGAATTAGTTGAAAATATAAACAAAATAAAAGAGGGATATAAAATAGCTTTAAATGAGCAAGTTAGAAATGAAAAGCTAAAAACAGAGTTAATATCTAACGTTTCACATGATCTAAAAACTCCATTAACCTCAATTATTAATTATGTAAATATATTAAATGAATCTAATATAACAGAAGAAGAAAGAAAAGACTATTTAATGATATTAGATAGAAGTTCCAAAAGATTGAAAAGTCTAATTGATGATTTATTTGAAGCTTCAAAATTAAATAGTGGAAAGATGAAAATAGAAAAACGATCTTTAGATATAGTATCATTAGTTTATCAAGGCATTGGTGAATACTCAAATCTTTATGAAGAAAAGAATATAGAATTTAAAGTTAATTCAAATGAAGAAGAGATTATATTAGATTTAGATGGTAAGTTAATGTCTAGAGTATTTGAAAACTTAATAGTTAATGCTTTAAAATATTCATTAAGTGATACTAGAGTATATGTAGATATTGTTTCTAAGGAAAATTCTGTAGAAATTTCCTTTAAGAATATTTCTAACTATGAATTAGATTTTAATACAGAAGATATTTTTGAAAGATTTACAAGAGCAGATAAGTCTAGAAATTCTTCAATAGAGGGTTCAGGAATGGGACTTGCAATTACAAAGAGTATTGTAGAGCTTCATAATGGAACTATAAAAATCGAAGTAGAAGGCGATATGTTTAAAATATACCTTACTATACCCAAGTAATATTATGCTATAATATAAGAAATTAATATTAATAATTAAGGAGTGATAGTATGGCAGTTTTATTTGTAGAGTATCCAAAATGTACTACATGTAGAAGAGCTAAAAAGTATTTAGAAGAAAATAATATTGAATTTATAGATAGGCATATAGCAGAAGAAAATCCTACAAAAGATGAATTAAAAGATTGGTTTAAGAAAAGTGGATTAAAAATAAATAAGTTTTTTAATACATCTGGTGTTCTTTATAGAGAAATGCAATTAAAAGATAAAGTTAAGACTTTACCTGAAGATGAGCTTTTAGATACATTAGCTACTAATGGTATGTTAGTTAAAAGACCAATAGTTGTTAAAGATGATAAAGTGTTAGTAGGTTTTAAAGAAGAAGAATGGAATGAAGTATTTAAGTAACAATTATTTTAAAAACTTAAGTTTTTAAAAATAATTAATATTATTTGACAGTTGCTGAAAAAGGGAGATATTAAAAGAGATATCTCCTTTTTCTATTTTATCATTAGAATCTGAACTTTTACAACTATATAAAAGATAACTATAATGTATCTATATGTTGTATATTTATCTAAACAGTTTTTAAATATATACTATATATAGTGGAAGGGGAAAGTCATGGATTTATTAAATATTTGCAGTGATGCTTTAATCGGGATAAATAAAATGGATGGAATATATACAGAAGAAAAGCTTTTAGGAGCTTTAAATCATATAATAAGACCTAACATGAGTGAAGATGAAATAAGAGATTCTATTATACAAGTATCATTAGAATTAACTACGGATATAGAACCGGATTGGCAAAAAATTTCAGAAAAGCTTTATGTATATAAACTATATGATGAGGTAAGAAAGAATAGAAACCTAAGTAAAGATGTTGAGCTATATAGTAATTTATATGATTTTATTGAGAAGTTAACTAATAAGGGTTTGTATGGGAAGTATATATTAGAAAACTATACTAAAGATGATATTTTAGAATTAGAAAAGGAAATTAAACCAGAAAGAGATTTTCTATTTACTTACAGTGGTATTAATCTTTTAGCAAAAAGATATTTAATTCAAGATTATGATAGAAGTAAATTAGAATTACCACAACAAATGTTTATGGGAATAGCTATGCATCTTGCTATACCAGAGAAAAAAGAAAATAGGGTAGCTTGGGCTAAAAGATTTTATGATGTCTTAAGTTCATTAAAGGCTACTATGGCCACACCAACTATGTCAAATGCAAGAAAGCCATTTTATCAATTAAGTTCTTGTTTTATAGATACAGTAGAGGATAGTTTAAAGGGAATATATAAATCACTAGATAACTTTGCAGAAGTATCAAAGTTTGGTGGTGGAATGGGAATATACATAGGAAAGGTTAGAGCCTTAGAATCACCTATAAGAGGTTTTAAAGGAGCTTCAGGTGGAGTAATTCCTTGGATTAAATTATTCAATGATACTGCAATTGCAGTTGACCAATTAGGAGTAAGAAATGGGTCAGTTGCTATATGGTTAGATGCATGGCATAAAGATTTACCAGAATTTTTACAATTAAGAACAAATAATGGTGATGATAGAAAGAAAGCACATGATATTTTCCCAGGTCTTTGTTATCCAGATTTGTTCTGGAAATTAGCAGAAACAGATATAGATGCTAATTGGTATATGATGTGCCCACACGAAATTAGATTAGCTAAAGGATATTCTTTAGAAGATTTTTATGGAGAAGAGTGGGAGAAAAAATATTATGAATGTGTTGAAGATGAAAATATAAGCAAAAGAGTTATGAGCGTTAAGGATATAGTAAGATTAATAATAAAAAGTGCAGCAGAAACGGGAACGCCATTTGCCTTTTATAGAGATACAGTAAATAAGATGAATCCTAATAAACATATGGGAATGATTTATTCATCAAATCTATGTACTGAAATTATGCAAAATATGAGCCCTATGGATATACAAAGTTCAGAAATTATAGATGAAAACGGAGATAAAATTATAATAGAGAAAACTAAGGCTGGGGATTTCGTAGTTTGTAACTTATCTTCAGTAGTTTTAGGAAATGTAGAAGTGAAAGATGATGAAGAACTTGGATATGTTGTAGAAACTCAAATAAGAGCTATGGATAATGTAATAGACTTAAATTATTATTCAGTTCCTTTTGCAGAAGTCACTAATAAAAAGTATAGAGCAATAGGACTTGGAACAAGTGGATATCATCATATGCTGGCTAATAATTTAATTCATTGGACAGCTGATGAACATAAAGAATTTGCAGATGATGTATATGAAAGAATAAATTATCATGCTATAAAGGCTAGTATGACCATTGCTAAAGAAAAAGGAAGATATTCTTGTTTTGAAGGTTCAGATTGGCAAACTGGAGAGTATTTTAATCTTAGAGGTTATAAATCAGAAAGATGGAATGAACTTAGAGAAGAAGTATCAAAGTATGGTCTTAGAAATGGATACTTAATAGCAGTAGCTCCAAATGGTTCAACAGCAACTATTGCAGGAACCTCAGAAGGAATAGACCCAGTAATGGCTAGATTCTGGCTTGAAGAAAAAAAGGGAAGTATAATACCAAAAACAGCACCAAATCTAAATGAAGAAAATTATTGGTACTATAATTCTGCTTATAATATAGATCAAAAGTGGTGTGTTCAAATTAATGGAATAAGACAAAGACATATAGATCAAGGTCAGTCCTTTAATTTATATATAACTACCAATTATACTATGAGACAAATTATGAATTTATATATAGAAGCTTGCAAAGTAGGAGTAAAATCAATTTATTACGTAAGATCAAAATCATTAACTGTCAGTGATTGTGAAAGTTGTTCAGCATAATTAATTAGAGAATAAAACATTTTGGAGGAAGAGTATGTTTGTTAATAAGAAACCTCTTTTTAATGAATTCGGTGATATAGAGACATCAAAAAAGAGAGTGATAAATGGAAATACAACTAATTTAAATGACTTTAATAATATGAAATATAAATGGGTTTCAGAGTGGTATAGGCAAGCAATGAATAACTTCTGGATTCCAGAAGAAATAAATCTATCTCAGGATTTAAAAGATTATAATAAACTTACAAAGGAAGAAAGAACAGCTTATGATAAAATTCTTTCGTTCTTAATATTCTTAGACTCAATACAAACAGCAAATTTATCAAATATAAATAGTTATATAACAGCTAGTGAAGTAAATCTATGTTTAACAATTCAAGCATTCCAAGAAGCTCTTCACTCCCAAAGTTATAGCTATATGCTAGACACTATTTGTTCACCTGAAAAGAGAAATGAAATACTATATCAGTGGAAGGACGATAAAATTCTATTAGATAGAAATAAGTTTATAGGAGAACTTTATAATAACTTTTTAAATAATCCTACAGAAAGAAACTTAGTTAAAACATTAATGGCAAACTATATATTAGAAGGAATTTACTTCTATTCAGGATTTATGTTTTTCTATAATCTTGAAAGAAATGGAAAAATGCCGGGATCAGCTCAAGAAATAAGATATATAAATAGAGATGAAAACACTCATTTATGGTTATTTAGAAACATAATAAAAGAACTTCAACTAGAAGAACCAGAAATATTTACAGAAGAATTAAAAGAAGAATTAAAAGAAATGATGAAGATAGCAGTAGAGCATGAGATTTCATGGGGACATTATGTTATTGGAGATAGCATTCAAGGAATAAATAAGAATTTAATAACAGATTATATAAAATATTTAGGAAATATAAGAATGAGAGCAATTGGATTAAAGGAAATATATGAAGACCATATAACCAATCCAGCAGCTTGGGTAGATATATTAGCAGATGCTAATTCTGTAAAAACTGATTTCTTTGAAGCAAAATCAACAGCTTATGCAAAAGCTGGAGCTTTAATAGATGACTTATAAGAATAATGGGGATTTTTATAGATTTAATTAATTAAAATTAAACTTTAAGCAAAAATATAATTAGAAATAATAAAAAAAGGGGGCTTTTCAAAGTTTATTTATATAAAGAGATAGCCTCTTTTTGTTATATATAAAATTGAAATAAATGTAAAAAGAGTTTTTTTAGAAATATATTTATATAAAAAATATTTAAATAAAATATATAAATTAAATGAATTAAAGATAGAAAATAATAAAAATTGTGTGTATTTTTATTAACATAAATCAAAAATATGTTATAATACATTATAGTTGTAATTAATTAAATAAATAGATTAGTACAATCTATAAATTAAATATAATATTTGAATTTATAGCTATTATTTAAGGAGGAATCTCAAGAATGAAAAAAGGTATAGCTGCGTCTAAGGGATATGCAATAGGAAAAGTATTTTTACAATTACACGAAGAAATAGTAATAACAGATGCAAAAGTTTCAGATGTAGAAGCTGAAAAAGAAGTTCTAAAAAAAGCTTTAGAGCAAGCGAAAGTTCAATTAACTGCAATAAGAGATAAAGCTTTAAAGGAAATAGGAGAACATGAGGCTCAAGTTTTTGAAGCGCACCTAACTTTATTAGATGATCCAGAATTTACAGGCGGAATGTTAGCAGAAATTGAAGCAAGTCAAGTAAATTCTATGAAAGCAGTTGAAAATGTTACCAATACATTTGTAATGATTTTCGATTCAATGGAAGATGAATATATGAAAGAAAGAGCTGCTGATATAAAGGATGTTTCTAAGAGAATAATCTCTAATCTAGCAGGAAAAGGTGGAGATGCTTTTGCAATAACTGAAGCTAATACAGTAGTTGTAGCTCATGATTTAACTCCATCAGATACAGCTCAATTAGATAGAAGTAAGGTAGTTGGTTTCTTAACTGACATTGGAGGAAGAACTTCTCACTCAGCTATTATGGCTAGAACATTAGAAATTCCTGCAATAGTTGGATTAAAGGATATTACTACTTCAGTTAAAAACGGAGATATGGTTATAGTTGATGGTATCGAAGGTATATGTATAATAAATCCAGAACAATCAGTTATAGATGAATATACTGCAAAGAGAGATAAATTCTTAGCAGAACAAGAAGAATTAAAGAAATTAATAAGTGTTAAAACAGTTACTAAATCAGGAAGAAGAGTTGAAGTTTGTGGAAATATCGGATCACCTGCAGATGCTGAAGCAGTAGTTGCTAATGGTGGAGACGGTGTTGGATTATTTAGAACTGAATTCTTATACATGGATAGAGATTCAGCTCCAACAGAAGAAGAGCAATTCGAAGCTTACAAGAAGGTTCTTGAAATAATGGATGGAAAGCAAGTTGTAATAAGAACACTAGATATCGGTGGAGATAAGACACTTCCATACTTACCATTACCACAAGAAATGAATCCGTTCTTAGGTTATAGAGCAATTAGATTATGTTTAGATAGAAAAGATATATTCAAGGTTCAAATAAGAGCATTACTTAGAGCTTCTGTATATGGAAACTTAGCAGTTATGTTCCCAATGATTTCAGGCTTAGAAGAGTTCCAAGCTGCTAAAGAATTTGTTGATGAATGTAAGGCTGAATTAAAGGCAGAAGGAAAAGAATACTCAGAAAAGATTCAATGGGGTATAATGGTAGAAATACCTGCAGCAGCTGTTTATGCAGATGAATTAGCTAAGCACGTAGATTTCTTCTCAATAGGAACTAACGACTTAATTCAATATACATTAGCTGCAGACAGAATGAGTGAAAAGGTATCATACCTTTACAATCCAATGCACCCAGCTGTATTAAGACTAATAAAAATGACTATAGATGGAGCTCACAAGCATGGAAAGTGGGTTGGAATGTGTGGAGAAATGGCAGGAGACGAAACTGCAATTCCAACATTAGTTGAATATGGTTTAGATGAATTCTCAATGAGTGCTACATCAATATTAACAGCTAAGAAAATAATATTAGAACAAGAATAATTAAATTTATGAAAAGTCGCATACTATAAATGCGGCTTTTTATTTTTGAGCAAAAAAGTATATAATTATATTAAATTAGGTGGTGAAGTAGTGAAAAAAATAATAGAAATGTTTATTGCATTTTTTAAAATAGGTGCCTTTACCTTTGGCGGAGGCTACGCTATGATTCCTCTAATAGAGGAAGAAGTAGTTAATAATAAAAAATGGATAGAAAAAGATGAATTTATGGATATATTAGTAGTTTCTCAAAGCCTACCTGGAGCCTTAGCTATAAATTGTTCAATATTTTTAGGATATAAGATATCAGGATTAATAGGTGCAGTTATGGCACTTCTAGCAGTAATTTTACCTTCATTTTCAATAATTTTATTAATAGCAGCCTTCTTTATGCAATTTAGGGATAATTATTATGTTAATGCAGCCTTTATGGGAATAAATGCAGCAGTTCCATTACTAGTATTAGTTGGAGCTATAAGTTTAAGTAAGGGGTTAGAAAAAAATATAAGGACCGGATTAACTATTATTATTGCATTAATAGCATTAGTATTCTTCGACGTTCATCCAATTATAGTAATAATAATATCTGCAATATATGGAGTAATATTCTTAAGAAAGAAGGTGAAATAGTTGGATTTGTTAATAAGACTATTTGTAGCCTTTCTTAAAATAGGAACCTTTAGTTTTGGTGGTGGTTATGCCATGTTACCATTTATTCAAAGAGAAATAGTGAATAAAAATAATTGGATTGATGTAAATGAGTTTATGGACATTATTGGTATATCTCAAATGACTCCAGGACCTATTGCTATAAACTCTGCGACCTTTGTTGGATATGATGTTTCAGGCGTATTAGGTAGTATAATGGCCACCTTAGGAGTTGTTTTTACCTCCTTTATTTTAGTTTCAATAATAAGTAAAATGTTAGAAAAATTTAAAGAGTCTTCAGTAATAAAAGCAGCATTGCTTGGTATGAGACCAGTATTAATAGCTTTAATAATTAAGGCATTCATAGATTTAGCAAAGGAATCCTATGTGGATTTAAAGAGTTTAATAATAGCTTCGATAATAGGAGTAGTATTATTAAGTAAAAAAATTCATCCAATTTTAGTTATAGTTATTTCAGCAATAATTGGATTAGTATTTTATATTTAAATTTTATATAAGTTTTCAGTAACGGCAAAAGTTTTACTAGAGAAAACATTAAATAAATCAAATATTAATCATCTAGATGATGATATTATTTTCCTCTTAGCTTCATCATATGAAGCTAATGGAAGTAAAACTAAAGCTACTGAAAACTATGATAAATACATATTAAATTACAATGAAGGTAGCTATATTCAAGAAGCCTACTATAGGGCAGCTTTACTATATAAAGATATTAATATAAATAAAAGCAAGGAATATGCTAATAAAATTATAATAAATTATCCGAACTCTATATATAATAATAATTATGTGAAAGAAATAATGAAATTATAGGAGGACTAAATGATAAAAGTAATAAAAAATATAAAAGTATATGCTCCAGAATATTTAGGAGAAAAAGATTTAGTAATATCATCAAATAAGATTGAAGGAATATATGATAATTTAGATATTCCAGAAAATTTTATAGATATAGAAGTTATAGATGGTAAAAATAAATTACTTTTCCCAGGATTTATAGATAATCACGTACATATAAATGGTGCAGGTGGAGAAGGTGGATTTAAAATGCGAACTCCAGAAATAATGCTAACTGATTTAACAATGGCAGGTATCACAACTGTTGTTGGATGTATAGGAACAGATGGTGTTTGCAGAGATATGGCAAGTCTGTTAGCAAAAGCTAAAGCTTTAGAAGAAGAAGGTATAACAACTTATTGTTATACAGGCTCTTATGATATTCCTGTGAAGACACTAACTGGATCTATTAAAAAAGATATTATGCTAATAGATAAGATAATAGGAATTGGAGAAATAGCTATATCAGACACTAGAAGTTCTCAAGCCACATATGATGAATTAATTCAAGCAATAGCACAATCTAGAGTTGGAGGCTTATTATCTGGAAAATCAGGTATAGCAAATATTCATTTAGGAGATGGAACAAGGAAATTAGGATATTTATTTAGATTAGCTGATGAAACAGAACTTCCTATAACACAAATTCTACCAACCCATATAAATAGAAATGGAGATTTATTCAAATCTGGTGAAGAATATATTAATAAAGGTGGATATATAGATTTCACTACAAGCACTCCAGTAGATCAATTAGCACCTGGAGAACTAAGAGCAAGTGAAGCCCTAAGTATTTTAATAAGAAATAACTCTAATGTTAAAAATGTTACTTTTTCATCAGATGGAAATGGGAGTATGCCAATATTTGATGATAAGGGAAAGTTAATAAAAATAGGAATTTGTTCTGTTTCAAGCCTTTATGAAGAAGTAAAAGAGTGTATAAAAACTTATAAAATACCAATAGAAGATGCTCTTAAAGTTATAACTTCAAATGTTTCTAAGGTACTAAAATTATATAATAAAGGATCTATAGAATGTGGAAAAGATGCTGACTTAGTATTAGTAAATGAAGATACTTTAGAAATAGATACTGTTATAGCTATGGGAAAAATAATGGTTAAGAATGGAGAAGCTATTATAAAAGGAACTTTTGAAGCGTAAATTTTTGAAGATTAAACAAGGAATGAGCTGCCAATGTGACAGCTCATTTAATTTATTTAGTAATTTGTATTAAAAAACAAATGTTGCCCAATAGTTTTAGAATCTTTTTTTTCAACACCCTTCATCCACGAACAAGTAGCTATAGCAGGATTGTAGAAAAATAAAGCTTCATTAGTTGGGTCATTTCCTTCAATAGCATCATAAACAGCATTATAGCATTCTTCAGTTGGAGTAACATTAATTTCACCATTTACTACACAAGAAAATGCTTGAGGTTGAAGTACAACTTCTTTAATGCTATTAGGAAAACCAGAACTCAATACTCTATTTAAAATAACCGACGCAACTGCGATTTTACCTTCATAAGGCTCACCTTTACTTTCAGCATAGACTATTTTTGCCATTAAGTCTAAATCTTCTTTTGTTAAATAAATTAATTTGTCATTGTGGCTAAAAACTTGAATAGCTCCTTCCTTAGGTTTATTTATTAATGTTAGATTTAATTCTTCATTTAAGTTATTCTTCCTCATTTCTGTAGTATTGCAATAAGCTAATACTTTGATGTTCGCTGAAAATAAAAGAGCTATTAATAAAATAGATGTTTTTCTTAAATATTTCATAAATAACCTCCTTTTGGATAATCAATAATCCAAAAATTATTATAACCAAAAGAAATAATTTAATACTAAAATTTTATTAATTTATTTTCATATACACTATAAGCAGATAAAGCGTCAGTTCTTTTAGAATTAGAATTTTTATATTTACTTTCAATTTCATTGGATACTTCTTTTATATTTTTTGCTGTCTTTTCATATATAACAGCTTCTTTAATAGACAATAGGTAAGCAGAATAGGAATTTAAATACTCATTAAAAGATTCATAAATATCCATGCAACCTTCAGGAATAGAGATAAAGTTAATGCTTTCTTTCAAGTTATTATAGATATCTTCTTTTTTATATATGTCATCTATAATTACTTTTAAATCTCGTTTATCTTCTCTAACTTTATTTATCGCTATAGATAAATCTTCATTTAGGTAAGAAATATCATTTTTATATCCTTGAAGTGTATTTATAAAATCTCTTGTTTGGGTATTCTTAAACTCAGAATCTCTATTAATTTTAATTAAAGTGTTTATATAACTACTAAAATTATTAAAATACTTCATAGTTTCCTGAGAAAAATCAACATATATTTTGTTAGGTCTCAAATTAGAATAACTAACTAAGCAATCTTCTTTTAATGTATTAAATTTATTTAAGTCATCAATACTTCTTATATTCTCTGGATTAGATAATGTTGAAAGGCTGAAATCAAATAATGAAATTGTAGAGTTTATAGCAGTAGTTAAATTAAATTTAGTTAGAGATATATCTTTAGAAACTTCTTCTACTTCAGAAATAGACTTAAGAACCTTATTTAAATTTTCAATTCCTGAAGATAATATGTCTTTGGAAATAGAGGTATCTATAGTAAGATTCTTTATTCCATGAGAAAGAGTTAAATTAATTTCATTTAATTCTTTAGAAGAGTTTTTTAGATATCTTTTTATTTTATTTTCTTTTGAGTTATAGTTAATAAAAAATATAGAAGCTGATATTATAAAAAATAATGTAAAAGAAATTATTAAAATATTTTTATGTTCCTTAAAATATGTTAATGGATTTTTATTCATAAGCTTAACACCTCACATCTCTATTTACATAAATTTATATTATAGAAAATATTAAAATATTATTAAATATCTTAAAAAAACTAAGTATTATACTAAGATTTTATTAATTGGTGTATAATTATATTATATAAAAAGTTGGAGGGGACCCTTTGATGCAAGAAATCATTACATTTTTAGATAATACGCTGAAAAATATATCAGTATCATCAATTTTAGATATTATAGTAGTTGCATATATCTTTTATAAGGGGTATTCATTAATTAAAGAAACTAGAGCGGAACAACTTTTAAAAGGTATTATTTTAATGATTATACTTATACCCATAAGTTACTTATTAAAGTTAGAAATGCTTAACTTTATTTTAAATAAGACTCTTACTATAGGTTTATTATCAGTAGTTATTATATTTCAACCTGAAATAAGAAGAGGCTTAGAACACATAGGAAGAAGTGCCTTTGAAGAACTTCATAAAATGCAAGATGAAGAAACGAGAAATATAACTGTTAATGAGATAGTTAATGCAGTAGAAAATTTATCTGAAAGCAAAACAGGAGCCTTAATTGTAGTTGAACAACTAACTAGACTGGGAGATATATCAAATACAGGTACCATTTTAGATGCTAAGGTTACATCTAATTTACTTGAAAATATCTTTGTAGTTAATACACCATTACATGATGGAGCAACTATAATAAGAGATGATAGAATATTATCTTCAGGTTGTGTCTTACCTTTAACCAATAATAATACAATAAACAAAAAACTTGGAACAAGGCATAGAGCTGGAATAGGGTTATCAGAAATCTCTGACTCAATAGTTATAATAGTATCAGAAGAAACAGGAATTATATCTTTAGCTATTAATGGTAGATTAACAAGAAATTATGATAAAGAAAAACTAAGAATTATTTTACTTAAGATGCTAGAGCATAGCGAAAAGAAAAGAGTTAAATCAGTTGGGGAGAAGGTGAAGGCATGGATAAGAAGGAAAAAAATAAATTCGTAGTACCTATTATATGCCTTTTATTATCAATAGGATTGTGGGTTTATGTTACTAATGTTGAAAATAAAATAAGAACCACTGAAATAACTAAAATACCAGTTGAATTATTGAATTTAGATGCTTTAAGCTCATCTAAATTAGCTTTGACACCAAATCAGGAATTTTATGTTACTTTGAAAATAGAGGGTAATACAAATGATATTAATAAAATAAAGAAAAGCGATTTTAAGCTTCAAGTAGATTTAAGTGAATATGCTTGGAAAAAGGGAGAAAATAAAGTGCCAGTATCAATAGTAGATTATCCTATTACTATTAGTATTAGAAATACAAACACTTTAAGTATTTCTATAAAAATTGAAGATATGGTTGAAAAAACTATGCCTGTTACATCCAATATTAACATTACACCTAAGGTAGGATACTTTGCTTCAACACCAGTTATAGATCCTGTGGAAGTTAATGTATCTGGAGCAGAATCTGTTGTTAATAGTGTTTCAAAGCTAGTGGTAACAGATAATAAAGAAGATGTTCATGAAGATATTGTTGGAGACTATGATATTAAGGCAGTTGATGAAAAGGGAATAGAAGTACTTGGAGTTAATCTTTCTAGTAAAACTGCTAGGATAGCAATAAAGGTTAGTAAAGGAAAATCAGTTAATGTAAAGATACCAACTACTGGACAGCTACCAAGTGGGCTTAAACTTAAATCCATAGATAGCAGTAGAAAAACAGTTGAGATTTTAGGACCTAAGGAGATTTTAGATACAATAAATGAAGTATCAACTAATCCAATAGATTTATCAACTATAACAGGAAATGAAGATATTAATCTTAACTTAATATTACCAGAGGGAATAAATGTTGCTCAAGGAGAAGAACTATTAACAGCAAGAGTTAATGTTGTTTCTATGGTAACAAAAGACTTTTCTATTAAGTTAAATATAACAGGAGCTACGGAGGAAATAAATGTAATTCCTAATAAGGAAAATATTAAAGTAACTATAAAGGGATATCAAGACGAAATAGAAAATGTAACAGAAGATAATATAGTAGCAAATGTAGATATAAGTACTTATAAAGCTGAAGGAACATTTAATGTAATTCCAAAAGTTACATTAAATAATTTAAATGGAAGTTTCTCAATAGAATCAACAGAAAGTGTAACACTTACTGTATCCAAAGAAATAGCTCAAAGTTCTCAAAGTAATGAAAGTAGCACTGGAAATTAAAAATATAATTATAATTATAATTATAAAATTCCTAACTAAATTTTAGTATTAAGTTTAGTTAGGAAATTTTTATTTTAAATAATTGTGAGAGTAATATATGGCATATTTTTTTTTGTGAATGTATGTTAAAATAAGAAATTGTATAATAATAAAATATCTTTATAAGTAATGTAATACTTAGAGAGGAGAAGATAAAATGGCAATAAGAATAAACAATATAGCCTTAAGTATAGATGAAGATAAAAGTTTATTAATTAATAAGATTTCAAAGAAATTAAGAATTCCTAAGGAAGAAATAAAAAATTATAAGATAATAAAAGAAAGCTTAGATGCTAGAAAGAAAAATGATATTAAATACGTATATTGTGTAGAGGTTGAGTATGTTAATGAAGAAAGGTTAATTAAGAAGCTTAAAGATAAAGATGTAAAATTAGAAGTTCCAAAATACAATGCTGAAATTGAATTTGGAGAAAAAGTCCTTAAAACTAGACCGATAGTTGTTGGATTTGGGCCAGCAGGAATATTTGCAGCTCTTTTATTAGCAGAAAAGGGATATAAACCAATAGTTATAGAGCGTGGAGAAGATGTGGATAGAAGAACAGAGACTGTTGATAACTTTTGGAAAACAGGAAAGTTAAATACAGAATCAAATGTTCAATTTGGTGAAGGTGGAGCTGGAGCTTTTTCTGATGGTAAGTTAACTACTAGGATAAAAGATAATAGATGTGATTATGTATTAAGGGAATTAGTTAAAGCAGGAGCCCCAGAAGAAATAACTTATATTGCAAAACCACATGTAGGAACTGATCTTTTAAAGGGAGTAGTAAAAAATATAAGAGAAAAAATTAAATCTTTAGGAGGAGAAGTTTTATTTTCTACTAAATTAGAAGAAATAATAGTAGAAGATGGGAAAATAAAATCTATTATAGCAAATGGAAATGAAATGCCTTGTGAAAATTTAATTTTAGCTATAGGACATAGTTCAAGAGATACATATGAGATGTTAGATAAAGTTGGAGTATTTATGGAACCTAAGGCATTTGCTATAGGAGTAAGAATAGAACATCCACAAGAGGTAATAAATAAAAGTCAATATGGAGAAATGTATAAGAATCCAAAGCTTAAGGCTGCTGAATATAGATTAACATATCAAAGTGAAAAATTAAAAAGAGCAGTATATTCATTCTGTATGTGTCCTGGGGGAGTTGTAGTAGCTGCTGCTTCAGAAAATGAAAGATTAGTATCAAATGGAATGAGTTATCATGCTAGAGATTTAGATAACGCTAATTCAGCTTTAGTAGTTACAGTATCACCAGAAGATTTTGAAGGAACATCTCCTTTAAGAGGAATGGAATTCCAAAGACATTATGAAAGTTTAGCATATAAGCTAGGTGGAGGAAACTATAAAGCACCAGTACAATTGTTAGGGGATTTTATGGAAGATAGAATTAGTACAAAACTTGGAAGTGTTACGCCAAGTTATACAGCAGGATATGTTTTTGAAGATTTAAGAAAATGTCTTCCACCATATGTAATAGAAGCTTTAAAAGAAGCAGTTGTAGACTTTGATAAGAAAATTAAGGGATATGGAGATTATGACTCAATTTTAACAGGCATAGAAACTAGAACTTCAGCACCAGTTAGAATAAATAGGGATGAAAACTTACAGAGTATATCTATACAAGGATTATTTCCTGCAGGTGAAGGAGCTGGATTTGCTGGAGGGATAATATCAGCAGCTGTTGATGGAATTAAAGTTGCAGAGAAAATTATAAATAAATATAGACCAATAAAATAAATAATAGAGAAAATTCTGAAAATTAGTAATTTCAGAATTTTTTTTGTTAGAATATAAAGTAAGGGAAAAATATGCAAAGTCATGATAAAAAATTAACAATAATATCTGAATTAGTATGGGGAGTAAAAATCAACTAAAAGTATATGAGGTGTAAATATGAGTAAAAATTTTGATGATCTATTGCTAAGGGCTAATGAGATTTCTAATAAAAAGGTTGCTGTTGCAGTTGCCCAAGATGAACCTGTATTAGAAGCAATTAAGTTAGCTAAAGAAAAAGGTATTGCTGATGCAATATTAGTAGGGGATATGAAGGCAATTAAAAAAATTGCAGATAAGATAAATATGGATTTATCAGATTATGAAATAGTAAATGAACCAAATGTAAAAAAAGCATCATTAGAAGCTGTTAGATTAGTTTCAACAGGCAAAGCAGATATGGTTATGAAGGGGTTAGTAGATACTGCTACATTTTTAAGAAGTGTGCTTAATAAGGAAGTTGGATTAAGAACAGGAAAACTTATGTCACATGTTGCAGTATTTGAAGTAGAAGGACTGGATAGATTAATCCTATTAACAGATGCAGCCTTTAATACTTATCCAGATATTAAAGGAAAGATTCAAATTCTAAATAATGCAGTAGATGTAGCACATGCATGTGGAATAAAAATTCCAAAGGTAGCAGCTGTATGTGCTGTTGAAGTTGTAAATCCAGATATGCAAGCCACTATTGATGCTGCTTTATTAGCTAAGATGAATGATAGGGGACAAATTAAGGACTGCATAGTAGATGGACCTTTAGCACTTGATAACGCTCTTTCAGTAGATGCAGCAGAACATAAAGGAATAACAGGTAAAGTAGCAGGAAAAGCAGACATAATATTACTTCCAAATATAGAAACAGCAAATGTTATGTATAAGACTTTAACTTACACAGCTAAAACAAGAAATGGTGGACTTTTAGTAGGAACATCAGCACCAGTTATATTAACTTCAAGAGCTGATAACTTTGAAACAAAGGTAAATTCAATTGCATTAGCTGCATTAGTTGCTGAAGAGATAAAGTAAATAATATTGGGGGAGATTATATGTCAAAGAATTTATTAATTATTAATCCAGGATCAACATCTACAAAAATTGGAGTTTTCCAAGATGAAAAAGAATTGTTTCAAGAAACATTAAGACATTCTTCAGATGAAATAGCAAAATACGAAACTATATTTGATCAGATGGACTTTAGAAAAGATATAATATTAAATATACTTAAAGAAAAAAATTTTGATTTAAATTCTTTATCAGCTGTAGTAGGAAGAGGTGGAATGCTAAAACCTATGGCAAGTGGAACCTATAAGGTTAATGATAAAATGCTTGAAGATTTAAAAATAGGTGTACAAGGGCAACATGCTTCGAATTTAGGTGGAATGTTAGCAAATAAAATAGCTGAAGAATTAAATATACCTTCTTTTATTGTTGATCCAGTAGTTGTGGATGAACTTGATAATGTAGCTAGAGTGTCAGGAGTGCCAGAATTACCAAGATTAAGTAAATTTCATGCTTTAAATCAAAAGGCTGTTGCAAAAAGGTATGCAAAAGAGAATAAAGCAAAATATGAAGATTTAAATTTAATTGTAGTCCATATGGGTGGAGGAGTTTCTGTTGGAGCACATAAAGATGGAAAAGTTATAGATGTTAATAATGCTCTAGATGGAGAAGGGCCATTTTCACCAGAAAGAGCAGGTACTGTTCCTGCCGGACAATTAATTAGAATGTGCTATAGTGGAGAATTTACTGAAAAAGAAATTTACACTAAAATAGTAGGAAAAGGTGGCTATGTAGCATATTTAAATACAAATGATGCAAGAGATGTATTAAAGCTTATGGAGGCAGGTGATAAGAATGCTGAATTATATTTTAATGCATTTATATATCAAGTTTCAAAATCAATAGGAGAAATGTCAGCCGTTTTAAAAGGAAAGGTTGATAGAATTATTCTTACAGGTGGAATAGCATATTCAGAAAAGGTTGAAGAAGAAATAAAAAAGAGAATTGGATGGATATCTGAAATTACAGTTTATCCAGGAGAAGATGAATTATTAGCTTTAGCTCAGGGGGCTCTTAGAGTTTTAAATGGGGAAGAAGAAGTTAAAGAATATATTTAATAGTAAATAGTAAATAGTAAATAGTGAATAAGTAATAGGTAATAGGTAATAGGTAATAGTGAGTAGTGAATAGTGAAATGATGAAGGTGAAAAATCATTATGGATTTTTAAATAAAGGGACAGTAGTTAGTTTTGTGTAAAAACAAAGCTAACTACTGTTTTTTTGTATGAACAGTTGGAGGTTTTGGAATAATATACTATATAAATTTAGGAGGAAAAGTTATGCCAAAGAATATTGATACCAACTTTGATTACAATGCTGAAGTGAAAAAATGTAAAACTATTGATGATGTTATGGGGAAAAATGGACTTATCCAAAAGCTTGTTAAAGATGTTCTTGAAAACATACTTGAAGGAGAAATGGAAGAGCATTTAGGAAGAAATAAATATGAAAGAAAGGAAGTTTCAGATGAACCAAAAAAGAACTATAGAAATGGATATAGTACGAAAAATTTAAGAAGCTCCTTTGGGGACGTTGATTTAGATGTACCCCGTGATAGGAATTCAGAATTTGAACCACAAATTATAAAAAAATATGAAACTGTATGTACAGAATTGGATAAAAAAATTATATCTTTATATGCAAAAGGAATGACTACATCTGATATTCAAGCTGAAATTTATGATTTATATGGAATAACAATATCACCATCAATGGTATCTAAAATAACAGACAAAGTGCTTGCTAGCGCCGCCGAATGGCAAAATAGAGCTCTTGATAAAATATATCCAATAGTTTATTTAGATGCAATGTATTTTAAAGTTAGAAGTAATGGAAAGATAGTAAATAAAGCTGTATATATCTGTTTAGGCTATACAATGGAAGGATTAAAAGATATTTTAGGTATTTGGGTAGATGAAGCTGAAGGTGCAAAATTTTGGTTAGGCATTTGTAATGATTTAAAAAACAGAGGTGTTAAAGAAATACTAATAGCATGTATGGATGGATTAAAAGGCCTTCCACAAGCTATTAAAACAGTATTTCCATCAGTGAATATTCAAACTTGTATTGTTCATCAAATAAGAAATTCGATCAAATACATAGCCTCAAAAGATAAAAAAGAATTTATGAAAGATTTAAAAGAAGTTTATAAAGCAAATACTGAAGAAATGGCGTTAGCGCAGCTAGATAATCTCAAAGAAAAATGGGGAGGAAAATACGGAATAGTGATTGATTCTTGGTATAATAACTGGAATAATCTATCTACTTTCTTCGAGTTCTCTCCATCTATTAGAAAAATTATTTATACAACAAATGCACTTGAAGGCTTTAATAGACAGGTACGTAAGTACACTAAAACTAGAGTTATATTTCCTACAGATGAATCTTTAAATAAATGCGTATATTTAGCAACAATGGAGATTATGGAAAAATGGATTCAACCAATACCGAACTGGGGAACTACGTTAGCGGAGCTATCAATAATTTTTGAAGACCAATTAAAAGATGAATTAGCTTAAGAGCTTGTACTTTTTATAAGTTCTATGTATACTTTTTAATTTTTTAGAAATACTAAAAAAGGTAAAACTAATTAATATTAGTATTTGAGAAAAAGAAAAAAATATTACTGGAAATGAGAATTTCCAGTAATATTAAAATAATAAAAATGATAATTACACAGAATTATCTAGAGTCTCTAAATAAATAGTATTTTGTGAGCAAAATATCCTTAGATTCTTCCCTATCACTTCTTCACTTTTCACTATTTTGCTTTGCAAAATATAATCATGGTTTCAAAATTACTTTTATGTAATTATCTCTCTTATTATCAAAAGCACTATCATTAGTTAGTTCTTTTATGTAATATCTTGTATTATCATAATCATCTAAGTTAAGGGTATCCACACTTTTATATGTTTTAGCATGATTTAATATATAATCTACACAATCTCAGACCTATATAACTTTTGTTTATAATTTTCAAATATACTCTTAATACAATAGTTTCAAAATATGAAAATATGGTAAAATTATTAAAAGGAGGGGATATTTTGATAACTTCAGAAAACATGAAAAATAGAATGAATATGATATCAGAAATGAAGAATGAAAGTACATTTCAGATTTTAGAATATGATAACTTGCAAGGTGCTATGGATTTAAATACTGCATTACAAATTAACCTAATGAAAGACTCGTCAATTAGGCTAAAACAAATTAGAATTATTTTAGATGATAGTGAAGTAAAAATAGAAGCAGGTGCCCTAAGCTATATGAAGGGTGATATTGAGATAGTAAATAAAACTGGGGGAATAATAGGACTTGGAAAGAAGTTCTTTTCTAGTAAAGTTACAGGTGAATCAATGTTTAAACCAGTATTAAGAGGAACTGGAGAAGTATTCTTAGAGCCTAGCTTTGGACATTTTACCTTAATAGAATTAGAAGATGAAGAAATTATTATTGATGATGAATTATTCTATGCTTGTGAAGAAGGAATAGAAGTTGAGCCAGTAATGCAAAAAAGTATATCTTCAATGATATTTGGAAAAGAAGGAATATATCAAACTAGGTTAAGGGGAAGTGGAATAGTAGTTTTAGAAATTCCAGTACCAGAAAAAGAAATATTTAGATGTAAGCTATTTAGAGATGTATTAAAGATAGATGGAAATTTTGCAATTTTAAGAAGCGGAAATATAGAGTTTACAGTAGAAAAATCAGGCACTACCCTTGTTGGTACTGCACTAAATGGTGAAGGTTTACTTAATGTGTATAGAGGAACAGGAGAAGTATGGTTAGTACCAACAGAATCAATTTATTCCAATTTAAAGGAAAGAGGCTTAAGGGATTTAGAAGATATAGAAAAAGAAGATATAGATGAGTGATTACTTTAGTCTAATATAGTTGTAAATTGTCAATAGTAAAGATATAATTTTATTTATGATAAGAGTTCAAAAGATAGTAATAAAAGTTAGGAGTGAATTGGTTGGGGATAGTTGAAAGTAAACTAAGAAATCCAGAGTTAGATTTGTTTTTTGAAGCAATTTTACAATTAGATAATATAGATGAATGTTATAATTTTTTTGAAGATGTTGCAACAATAAATGAAATAAAATCATTAGCACAAAGAATACATGTTGCTAAGTTACTTAAAGAAAAGAAAGTTTATACAGAGATAGCAGAGAAAACAGGAGCAAGCACAGCTACCATAAGTAGAGTTAATAAATGCTTAAATTACGGAGCTGGTGGATATGAGTTAATTTTAGACAGGTTAGAAAAAATTAAGAAATAATAAAGTTGTAATGTATAAACTATAAATATATACTATTATTATGAGAATATGTATAACCAATTGAAAAAAGTGAGGTAAAAATTATGAGTAGAATGTTTGGAACAGATGGAGTTAGAGGTATTGCTAATACAGAATTAACATCTGAAATAGCTTATGGTTTAGGTAGAGCAGGTGCTTATGTATTAACAGAAGGAACTCATAAGCCAAAGATATTAGTAGCTAAAGATACAAGAATATCAGGAGATATGCTAGAAGCAGCTTTAGTATCTGGTATATTATCAGTAGGTGCTGAAGCAGTAATACTAGGAGTTGTTCCTACTCCAGCTGTGGCTCATTTAATAAGAGAATATAATGCAGATGCAGGAATTATGATTTCAGCTTCACACAACCCAGTTGAATATAATGGAATTAAATTCTTTGATAATAAGGGATATAAATTACCAGATGAATTAGAAGACGAAATTCAAAGAGTTATAGAAAGTGGATTTGAAGGAGTTCCAAGTCCAACAGGTCATAATTTAGGAAGATCACATATTGAAATTGCTGCAATTGATGAGTATATAGATTATGCTAAATCAACTATTCCAGTTGACTTAAAAGGCTTGAGAGTTGCATTAGACTGTGCTAATGGTGCTTGCTATAATGCTGCAGTAAAAGCATTTAGAGAACTAGGTGCAGAAGTTTATGTAATAAATGATAATCCAGATGGAACTAATATAAATGAAAAATGTGGTTCTACTCATCCAGAAGAATTACAAGAATATGTTGTTAAAAAGAAGTGCGATTTAGGTTTTGCCTTTGATGGAGATGCAGATAGATGTTTAGCAGTAGATGAAAAAGGAAACCTTATTAATGGCGACTTTATACTAATGCTATGCGCAAAATACCTTAAAGATTTAGGAAAATTAAAAAATGATACTTTAGTAGTTACAGTAATGAGTAATTTAGGTTTAGATATTGCTTCTAAAAAAGAAAATATAAAAACTATAAAAACTAAAGTAGGGGATAGATATGTATT
The DNA here is from genome assembly GCF_050315195.1 of Clostridium sp. SGI.024. Lineage (NCBI taxonomy): Bacteria > Bacillati > Bacillota > Clostridia > Eubacteriales > Clostridiaceae > Clostridium > Clostridium sp. SGI.024. The sequence goes on from NZ_JBNPON010000007.1 coordinate 89,015, forward strand.
AGAAGAAATGGTGAAAGATGGATATGTTCTTGGGGGAGAACAATCAGGACACATTATATTCTTAGATTACAATACAACAGGGGATGGATTAGTTACTGCACTTCAAGTTGCAGCTATTAAAAAAAGAAGTGGAAAGAACTTAAGCGAACTTGCTGGAATAATGAAAGAACTTCCACAAGTATTAGTAAATGCAAAAGTTCCAAATGATAAGAAAAATATATATTTAGAAGATGAAGAAATAGTTAATGAAATAAAGAGGATAGAAGATACTTTAGATGGAGTAGGAAGAGTCTTAATAAGGCCTTCAGGAACAGAGCCTTTAGTAAGAGTAATGTTAGAAGGCGAAGACCAAGAAGAAATTGATAAAATGGCTCATGGCTTAGTAGATTTAATATTAAGTAAAATTTAATTTAAAGTAAGAAGTAATAGTGAATAGTTATTAAAAT
>NZ_JBNPON010000008.1:0-89214 GCF_050315195.1 Clostridium sp. SGI.024
GTTACTATTTCAATTTACAATGATTATTTTATATATACAATAAATATAGTTAAATTTTACTTAAAAAACAATTAAAGTAAAAGCCTATAATTTTATGGTTTTTTTTGATAAAATAGAATTTAATGGTTTATCTAATATGAATATTTTGAATTAAGGAGCAAGTAGCTCCTTTTTATTTTTGTAGGAACAAAGAAAAGACAAATTTCTAATATACATTGTGATAATGTTGAGTGTAGTAACAATAAAAAAGGAGATGAGATTTTGTGATTACAAAAATTTTGAAAGAAGAAGTTATAATGGTTAGAATAGATAAAAATTTAAAAGTTAAGTTAAAGAAAATGTGTGAATGTAAAGATATTAATATCTTATTTTTTAAAAAGTGCAGGTTTTAGATGGATTTCATCTGCTGGGATATATTTTAATAATAATTTATCTAGCAGAGAATTATCTAATAACATTTGGGCTAATTTAAATGGTGTATTTTCGTTTAAACTAGCTCTTGTAGCGATTTCTTTCAATGTATATTTTAATCTAACCAATATTCAATTATAAGACTATCCTCAATTCTAAGGTGTTTTCCTTTGCATAATTTATAATTTGACATAATTAATCCTACTAATATGCTAAGGACAAATATCAAATTAATTATATCAGTCACTTTGCAAAACTAACTTCTGCTTAAGTAAAAAAACGGAAATTACTTTTTCAATTTACATATAATTAAAATATTTTTTAATGAAAAACCATATTTATTCCTAAAAGTGAAATTTATAACAATTTAATATATAATAAGTATATTATATCATATTTTTACAAGGAGTGATTTTATGAAGAATAACTTAAAAAAATTAACTATATATTTATTTTTTTCTCTTTTTTTAATTTCCATTTTTTATATTTTTAATAAACATAGTCATTTTTATGCTACAACAAATATAAGTTCAAATAGTGATAATATTAAAAATACAATAAGCTCATATTTCAATTCATATTTTAATTCTTTACAAACATTAGAGGCTCCTAATTATGATAATCTAATAGTTGAAAATAATAATACTAGATTATATTCAGCTATGAATGAGTTACAAGTTGAGCAAAATAAATTAGTAAATCTTTCATATCAAAATGTTAAGATAAACTTAGAATTTACTGATATTAAAGTTGATGGAGATAATGCTGAAGTGAAAGTTTTATTAAGTTGTGATTATAATTATTCTTCAACTCCCAATGCTAAATCATCAATAGGTGGCATTGAATATAGATTTAAATTAATTAATAATAATTCATCCTGGCTAATTAATAATATAGATAGTGATTGGGAGATATTTGATTTATTTAAAGAAAAATTATCTAAAAATATCATTACTAGTGGTTCTTCATTAACATCATATGATAGTAATATTATTAAAAATGTTAAAGATGAACTTATTAATGAAGCTAAAGATACAGTTAAATACTTATCTGGAGATAAAGATGCAGATAATAGTGAAAATAATTAAATACTAATATTAGAGCTTTTAGAATTCACATTTTCCTAATTTAACCCTAAAAAAGTACTTATTTCGACATTGTTTTACACTGGAAATAATGATATAATAAGGAATTAAATAGAGATTAATTATAAAAAATAATTAATTGGAAATAATTCCAAGCGATGTTTTATTATTAAACTAAAATAAGCAATATGAGAGAAAGGGGATTAATATGGAAAAAAAGTTCCGAAAAAAATATACATATATTATAAGTTGTATTTTAATATGCTGTATTGGAGTTAGTATAATCATATTTTTTTCAGGCTCTCCAATTAATATTAATCAAGAATCAATATCTAAAGAAGAATTTAAATTATTTGTTGATAATCAGAAGGCATATATTGAATCAACTTATAGATCCAAAATCCAATCAAATTTAGATTATAATAAGTTTTGGAGTTATGAAATTGAAGGAACTACACCAAAAAAAGAATTAATAAAACGTGCTAGTGAATTAGCTATCCGAGCAAAAGTAATTCAATTATGGGCTCAAGAAGAAGGGATTATTGAGGATATTTCTTATGATAAATTTTATAAGGAATGGGAATCTAAGAAAAGTAATCTAAATTCTAACTCAATATGGGAGTACTATACCTATAAACAAGATGAAATGAAAAGGAAGATTAAAGAAATATTGAAAAAGGAGGTCACAGAAGAGGACAAACTACAAGATTATTACAATGAAAATCTAGATAATTATAAGAAAACAGATACTATAAAAGGAATATTGACAATCTGGGAGGATGGCAGAGCTATTTCATCAAGTGAAGTAGAAATTAGTCATGATACTACTAGGCTTATGTCTGAAGCTAATGAAGAATTAGCAAATCATCTACTAGAGCTTTCAGAGGGAGAAACAGCAATATGGGGAGACAACGAAGAACAAAAATATCAGTTGTTATGCACTTTACGTAAAGATGGAGGTTACATGAAATTTGATGAAGTAGTTCAAGCAGTTAAGGTTCAGTATGTGGATGAATTATTCGAAAAACAGATAATTGAAAGAACTTCAAAACTAAAGATAAAATATAACAATATTTTATTAAACCAAATTAATATTTTAGATAAAAATTAACTTTTTTAATAGGGAAAGGGGATTTTTCTATAATGTTTAGCAAATTTAAAAAGAAAATAGCAATGGTTTTGATATCTACATTAATTGTTGGACAAAATTCATTTATAAATTATAAGATAGCATATGCAAAGAATTCAGATGAAACACAAGTTAATCAAGAGGAAGTAACACGTATTCTTTTTCAAGATAATTTCTCAGCTAATGATGGAGCATTATGGAATGCATCTCCATATAATACAGCTTCAAAAATAAACTTTACAAATGGAATGATGAGTGTAATTGGTGGAGGTGCAGAAAATCGTGTTTCAACCAAAACTGAAATTCAAGAAGCTAATATTACAATTGATTTTGATTTATGGTTGAATAGAGGAAATACAAATGCTGCTATTAAAGTTGGATTCAAATCAGATTCAAACTTTAATAATCGCTATCAAGTAACTTATGATACTGTACATGATTTAATTAGGTTAGAGAAAAAAGTAGGATCTACTATTACAACATGTGGTTCTGAGGCTCCATTAGACCTTGATTTTAATGAAGGTGGTGCACCATATCATTTCAAAATTGATGTTAATAAAGGAAATGTAATGGTTTTTGTAAACGAAGAATTAAAGTTAACTGCAAGTGATCCAGGTCTTAATGAAGCAGGTGGATATTTCTTTTTTGCAAGTCAATTTCCAGCACAAAATTACAGTGTGGACAACGTTATAATTACAACAAAAGAGAAACCAGTTGGAGATATTTATAATGTAACATTAAAAACTTCAACAAATGGAGTAATAGATACTTCAGAAATAGATGCTGGAGGAACTTTAACAGCAGATAAATTACAAGGATATGCAGGGGAGATGGTAACTCTTACACCAACTGCAAAAAGAGGATACATATTTAATGGATATAAATCTTATTTAACTGATTCTGGAAATAGTACAGATGGATTATTAACAATCGATGGAAATTCATTTAAGCTTGATGCAAAAACAGGTAATGTAACTATAGTAGCTGATTTTATTAAAAAACCTATTGATCCAAACATGCTTTTTGAAGATGATTTCGAAGGCGAATTAAATGAAACTGGAAAATATCAAATAATTAAAAGTGTTGAAAATGCAGTAGTTGCTAATGGAGCACTAAGACTCTCTACAGTAGGAGAGGAACCAAATTATATTATTAACCCAGGTTCAGATTGGGGGATTAATGAAGAATATGAGGGATATTCTATTGGGTTTGATATAAAAAAAGTAAATAGTAATTTAGGTACTGCACAAATTGCTTTTCGTATTGGAAGTTTTGGAGATCGTTACGTATTAGCTTTAAATGGAAGTAAAGCCATGTTAAGACATTTAGATTCTAAAGGTGGAAATGTTGAATTAGCAAGCACGTTGTATACCTTTGATAATACAAGTAGACATATAAATATTACGGTATTCAAAGATACAGTTTCTGTAACATCTAATGGAGATCCATTATTAAGTTATAAAAATCAAGATTCAAATATAGACAAAGCTTCATGGAGTAATATTTCATATGGCTTAGGACTTATTAATATGACTCAAAATTCACCAGTTGAATTTGATAATATATTAGTAAAAAAAGTTCTTCCAAAACATTATATTACTACAGAAGTAACAAAAAATGGTGAAGCAGATACAACATATGAATCAGGTACAATTTCTATTTCGCCAACTTCAGCTGCAGCAGGAGATGTTGTTACTATTACAGCAACACCTAAAGCAGGTTATGAATTACAAGGATATTATTCAGATGAGGTAACTATTACAGGAAATACATTTATAATGCCAAATGAACTATCTACGGATAAACTTGTTGTAAAAGCTAATTTTATTCCAGTAAATTTACGTGAAGGTAGAAACTTTTATATAGATTCTGTATCAGGAAATGACGATAATAGTGGTAATTCAGTAGATAAACCATGGAAATCTTTAAAAAAGGTAGCAAGTAGTAATTTTGTTCCTGGTGATAAAATTCTTATAAAGGCAGGAAGTGTTTTTAATGGAATAGATGCAGAATTGACTTTTAAAGGTTCAGGATCAAAAGGTAAAAATATTACAGTTAGTACTTATGGAGAAGGGGCACGTCCTAGATTAAATGGAGAAGGAAAATTAACCAACGTAGTATCGTTATATAATCAAGAATATATTACTATAGAAGGATTGGAAATTACAAATCTTCATCCAGAGTATAATGGTGAATTTGGTTTAAATACAAATAATAATCGTCAAGTAAATTTACGTGGAGTAAATGTATCTGCAAAAGACTTTGGTATAGTTAATAGCATTCATATAAAAGACTTATATATCCACGATGTTAATGGAAACCTTTCTTCAAAATGGAATGGTGGTATTTTCTTTGATATCAAAGCAACAGTAGAAGGTGGAAAATTAGAAGGTATCCCTACAAAATATGATGATATTTTAATTGAAGGATGTACCATAGAACGTGTAGATCGTTCCGCAATTAAATTAATAGACTCAGATTGGGCGAATCAATCTTTGATAAATAAACCAGGTGTTCCAATTCATTGGTATCCATCTACAAATGTTGTTGTACGTGGTAATACTATGGATATGATTGGTGGGGATGGTATTACTGTTCGTGATACAGATGGTGCACTAATTGAATACAATTTAGCAAGAGATTGTCGTTACCAAGATACAGGTTATAATGCTGGAATATGGCCATTCCAAGCTTCAAATACAGTTATACAATATAATGAAGTATCCAGAACTCATGGCACACAAGATGGACAAGGATTTGACACGGATCACCTTTCTTCATATAGTGTGATGCAATATAATTATAGTCACGATAATTTTGGTGGATTTATGCTTATTATGAATGGATTCCCTCATACTGGTCCTACAATTCGTTACAATATAAGCCAAAATGATTTAGATAAAACTTTTGAGTTCTCTAGAGGAACACCAAGTGGAACAATGATTTATAATAATACAATATATTCTGAAAATATTTTAACAGGGCGTGGTGGTGTATTTGATCTTACAAATACTACTGCTGGTACAGGAAATAGAGAAATTTATGTATTTAATAATATATTCCATTATCCAGAAGGACAAAAATTCTATTGTGGTGAAGTGGATAATATGAAGAGTAAAATAAATTTATATAATAATGCTTACTTTGGAGGAATAGATATTCCGTTAGAAGAAGAAAATGCAATTACTCAAGATCCGATGTTACAAAATATAGGAAGTGGTCCTTCTTACAATACAAGTGATAAACCAATTGTTGGTGCATTATTAAAAGGTGAATTGGATGGATATAAATTAACAAATAATTCGCCATTAATTGATAAAGGTGTGACTGTTCAAGAGGTCATTGCAAAGTTCGGTGGAACAGAGACAGATTATAGAACATTATCTCCATATGATTTACATGAATTAGCTAAGCAGGGAGAAAGTATTGATTTTGCGGTAGGAAGTCATTTCCCTAGTATACAAGGAGTGGAATATGATAAAGACTTCTTTGGAAATAGCTTATCTAGTAAAGGTTCTAAACCAGATATTGGGGCCATGGAATTCCAAGTAGATGAACCGATAGAATCCCAAGAAGATGAACCGATAGAATTCCAAGAAGATGAACCGATGGATACTGCTGGAGATAATACAAAAAAAGAAGAAAAGCTTAACTATAACAGCAATAGTAATATAGATACTAATAATGGTGGTGACCAATCTAAGATATCTAGATTGAAGGAGTTACCTAAAACTGGAAATGGATTTGGAGCTGTACCATTAGTTGGATTGCTAATTGTGGCTACAGGAATTAAACTTACAGCAAGAAGAAAGATAAACTAATAGTATAAAATAGGAGAATTGGCTATATTTAAGTTAAACATTTATGTTAAGCTTTGGTATAGCCTTTTATATTATTAGGTTTTTACAAAAGAAAAATGTTTTAGTAGATACGATACTGAAACAGGCTTATATTACTTAAATGCTAGATATTATAATCCTGAGTGGGGAAGATTCATTAATGCTGATTCATATCTTGGAGATAGTGGATTGTTATCACATAATGTATTTGCCTATTGTATGAATGATCCAGTAAATCTACAGGACCCAAGTGGTAATATAGCTATTTCAACATTAATAATGATAGGTGGATTAGTAGCTTGGGGATTAGGAACAGCACACAGTGCTGCTCAGCAAAAGAAAGCCACAGGAAAAGTTGATTGGATTTATGCAATATCCTATGGAGCAGGTTGGGGAGTAACAGCTATGACTTTAGGTATGGGAATAGCTGCAGTAGCGTCTATGATTCCAGCAGCACCTTCAAATGCTGTAAGTAATCCTCAAAAGAAATTAATTACAGGCGGAGAGTGGAATAGTTACTTCAAAGAAACTTATGGTTCACAGAATGTAATATGGGAAAATGCTGTTAATTCTATAGATGAAATTATTGATACTCCAAGCTTAGTAACTAGAATGCAACCAGGACAAATGGCAGAACTTGCTCAAAAATCAGGATGGAATGTTGGGCCACTTAAGAATGGCAGAAATTCTGGAATACTATTTGAAAATGGTGGTGGAATTTCAATGAATAGAATGGTTAATGGAAATATGATGCCTGAATACATTCAATTTCATCCAGGAAGTTCTCATCATGGGAATATACCATATTTTAAGGTATCATCACCACTAAGAGGGACTAATAGATTTTATTTAGAGTAGGAGGAACATATGAATAATGAAGAAAATATAGAATGGATATATGAACGAATGCTTGAAAGTGTAAAGATACTAAGTGCAGATGCTAATAAGCAAATTGAAGAATTAGCTGGTTGGGATATAGAAGATGAATTAGCATTATCATTTTATAATGATGTTGTGTTAATGTCAGATACTTTATTAAGTAGTGGTAAGATAGATGGAGAAATTTATAAAAAGATAATGGAGATAAATAGCTATTTAGATGATATGAGCAAAGAGAAAGAGTTATGGACAGATGAACAGTTAAAAGATTCTCCCAAGTGGATGATGTGTAGAGCGAAGAGTAGAGAGTTATTAACTATGCTAAATTAATAGTAGATACATTTTAATTTAGAAATTAACTGCATAAAGAATGAGGATATTAGAATATAGTTAACATGGCACATAGGGAAAACTTGTATCTATAGAAAGAAGTTTAAGGGATACTGTAGGAGAAAAGAATCCATATAGGGGAAACTCCTATTCATGTTCATTCATAGGAGTAACTTCGAAGAGCTAAATCAAAGATTTAGATTCTCAGTTATAGAGGCTACAGGTATGATAATGAAACAGGACTATATTATTTAAATGCTAGATATTATAATCCAGAATGGGGAAGATTCATTAATGCTGATTCCTTAGGTGGAGAAATTGGAACATTGTTATCTCACAATGGATTTGCTTATTGTATGAATAATCCTGTTAATATGGAAGACCCAACAGGAAATATAGCTTGGTGGATTATAGGAGGAATAGCAGGAGCAGTTGTAGGAGGGATAGCAGGAGCTGTTTACTCTTACAAAAAAACTGGTTCAGTAGACTGGAGATATGTGGCAGGAGGTGCAGTAGCAGGAGGATTAGTAGGTGCTGGATTAGGATATTTAGCACAAGGAGCATATACAGCTATAGTTGGAGCAGCTGCCACAACAGGGGCAGCTACTGCTCAAAGTGCAACAGAACAAACTAACAAAATAAAGAAAGGTTGGGATATGGTAAAGGGAGGAGCTAGAATAGGTGGACGTAAATATACAGAACATGCTTTGGAACGTATGGCTCCTGATATACCACAAGTAAGAGCGGAATTGAGTAAGAGAGCACTTGATAAAGGGATAAAATTTGGAACAGAGCAATTCAAAAAATATGTTGACCCAAGAGGGATACCGCCAATGGTTGTAGAGCACACCATAAACTACGGTGGTCGTATGGCTGGCAATAGACCAGGAACATGGATTGCTGTTGGAGAAGATGTCAGGGTGGTAGTAAATTTATTTGGTGATGTAATGTCTGTTATTCCAAAGTAAAGGAGGAATGTTGGTGCACACAATGTTTGATGAATATGAATTGCTAGAATTATTTGAATGCGAACCTAGAGTGATTGATAGGGATTCTGAAATATATGTATATAGCTCGATAAATAATTACGGCTTTAAATTTGAGTTATACATATCAATTTATGATATGAATATTATTCTTACATTAACCTACAAAGATTTTAGCAGCCCTATTATTGATTTAAATATAGATAATGTGAAAAGAATAGCTACTAATTCTAATAAGTTGAATATATATACAAATGAAAGTGACTGTCCAAATGCAATAGTTCATTTTAAGCCAAGTTTTAGAATAGAACTAACTGGCAAACTAATTGATAATTAGTAGTTAGGAGAGTGAAAAATTATTATTTTATTATGTATATATTAAATTTCAAATGTTAAGAGGAATATAGATACTTAATACTATAATATAAATTCTGTAGTGAGAATATCATATTACCAACAGAAATAAAGAAAAAATCAATATATATATAATAATTATAGTAATATTAAGGGCTAACGTAAAAACGTTAGCTCTTTTATTAATAAGATTAAGGAATTAGCACTATTGAATAAACTAAATGAATAATCTTATTAGGAATCAATATATAATTTGAGATTCAATTGTAATTAAAGTAACGTTGGCGACATTGCTTGCTTTGTAGTGTATCTTCGCAAAAAATGGGAGTGAAATTTCAAGGCGAACAGAAAAGATTATAGAGCACAATATTTTGAAATAACATCATTTATATCACGGGGGATATATCTATACTTAGGAAGGTGGAAGAAGTTTTAAAGGAATAACAGAAAATAAGAAAAAGATTTCTTATAAGTATAATGATAGTGGAATAAGAACAGAGAAAACAGTAAATGGAGTAATAACTAAATATATTTTAGATGGTAGTACAGTTTTATTAGAGACAACAAGGGATGAAAAAATACACTATACTTATGATTCATCAAATAACTTAATAAGTATGAATATAATAAGTAGTAGTGATCCTAGTATAAATGGAGAATACAAATGTTCAAGGTGATATAATAGGTTTATTAGAAGAACTTATCCAGGGACGTAGTAGCTGTTAACTCTAATTTTAATTAGAGTGTTACAGATGATGGCCATCGGATAAAGATGTAACAGAAATAGTAAGCTATACTTATGATACCTGGTGAAAACTTATATCTATAGAAGGATCATTAAAAGATATTGTAGGAATAAAGAACCCATATAGGGGAAGCTCCTATTCATGTTCATTCATAGGAGTAACTTCGAAGAGCTAAATCAAAGATTTATATTCTCAGTTATAGAGGATATAGATACGATACTGAAACAGGACTATATTATTTAAATGCTAGATATTATAATCCAGAGTGGGGAAGATTCATTAATGCCGATGGAATTGTTGGAACTCAAGGGGAGCTTTTATCTGCGAATATGTTTGCTTATTGCAAAAATAACCCTGTTAATTTATCTGAGTTATTAAAAAAAGAGAAATAATCAATAAGATAAAAATGCAGGAGATATAATATGTATATAATTTGAAAAAAATATATAGCTATGATAAAATATAGAACATTATGGTGATATTTGTATAAATGTAATTAGATGGATTATAATATGATATTATTAAAAAATAAAAATGTTAAAAGAGTAGGATTATTTTTATGTACTGCTGCTATTATTATATGACTGGTATGAATTATTCAAGTGTTTCTGAAAATGTTGTTGCAATAGGAGACTGGGCACCAGATCTATAATACATAATACAGTAGTTGAGACAAATTTACATACTTATATTACCATAATAGCATTTTTATTATGTATAAAATTTACTTTTACTAGATAGGAGAGAGTATATTGAAATATGTATTAAAGGAAGAATTCAAGAGAGCATTTTTAAATAAGAAATTTATTTTATTAGTTATTTTAGGCTTATTAATACATATATATAGCCTTTTTGTATGGGAGCATGGAGTGATTTTTTTTGATTATTCTGCAGAAGACATTGTTCTCGATGCTGCAATTGAAGGAATAACTAAATCTATTAATCGATATACTTTTTGGTATCATGGAATGGATATATATATAATTATTATGCCATTACTAGCATGTATACCATATAGTGCATCATTATGTGGGGATAAAGAAAGTAATTTTTATACTTATATTGTTACCAGAACGAAGAAAAAAGACTATTTTATTTCAAAAATATTTATAAATGGATTAATTGGAGGGGTAATACTAGCATTACCTACACTTTTATTTTATCTACTTCTTACTTTTATAGTTCCAGGTCCTATCATATATTTTAGAGTACATCCAATAGGGTTTTTAAGTGAATTGTTTATGAGTAATCCTAACTTATATATACTTTTTACTATTTTAATAGAATTTTTATTTGGATTTACATATTCAACCTTCGCTCTTGCAATATCAAAATTTAATGTTAATAAGGTTTTTATATTGCTTACTCCTTTTATTTATTGGTATGTTGGTACTTTTATATTTGAGAGATTGAAATTTTTTGCCATTTCTCCTGCATCATTTAATGCTTTTATGGTTAGAGGATTTTCAAATATTTATATGATACTAGGACAATCTGTTGCTATTATGACTATATCTATTTTGATAATTTTATATAAAAACGGAGATGCATAAATATGAATTTTAATATATTAAAATATGAATTTCAAAGAATAAAGTCTAGTAATATTTTTAAGTTTTTTATATTAATCTATCTTTTTGTTACATGGAAATCTACTATTAATCTGCAAACAACACACCATCAGCGTGCTTTTAATGCTTTAGAAGGAGTAATTTATACTTTAAATAATAAAAATATAATAACTTGGGTATTAATTCCTATTTCTTTGTATATAATGTCTAAAATATTTTTTGATGATGAATTTAACTACCAAGTAAAGGTTAAATCTAAAAATAGAGTTAGTTGGTTTATGCAAAAGCTACTGGCTCTCATAGTGTATATATCTATTATAGTAATTACATTAACAATTATTTCAGTGTGTGTAAATTTACTAATATTAAATTTAGATTTTGGATGGAGTCATTATTCATTTCCAGGAGTTTCTCAAGAACATCTGTACCAATTTGATATAACTATTTTCCCTTTTCAACCTTATTACCATCCTTTAAAAGTTATAATGTTAACAATTATATTTCTTATATTAGGATTATCATTATTAGGATTAATTGTAAGTTTAATTTCATTAATAACTAATAAGCCTATTATTGGAGCATCTATAGGGTTTATATATTATATTTTTAGTATAAAATATCTTGATTTTATCGAAGTTAAATATAGCTTTATTAAATATTTTACTATTGATAGTTATATTTTATTTAGTAACCATAACTTTAACGGTATGGATATTAAATTATTTACTGTGAAAGAATCTTTTTTTGGACTTATTATATTAAGTATAGCTTTATTTTTAATTGGCACTATTATAATTAAGAAAAAAGACTTCTAAATGAGGGATAATATGAATGGATATATTACAATTATAAAAAATACTATTAAAAATATTAGATTAAACCTATATATTATAATTTCAATAATAACATATTTAGCAATATCACTTTCAAGCATAGATAATAATTTTCTTATAGAAAGCCCAACTAGAATATTAGGTGGATTTCAATTAAATCAATTTCCATTTTCAATTTATACACTGGTTTGGATGATTCCTAAACTCATGATATCTTATTTATTGTTTATTTATATAGGAAATCTATTAAATATTAATTTATTTTTTTCAATTATAAGGATAAAGTCAAAAATAAAATGGTATATTCTTTATAATTTTATTGGATTAATAGTAATAATTGCATGGTATGTAATAGGATATATAACTTTGAATTTAGTTATATGTATTAAGTTAGGGGCAATATATGATGGGTTTTCACAAAATATTAATATGTTAGTACTAGATATAACTTTTACTTATTTTATTTTTAATTTAGTTTATTTATTAGGAATTGTGAAGAAAAAAGTTAATTTAGGTATTGTATTAGCATTAATATTATATGTTTCACCAATATTTACAAATAATCCAGATAAAATGATTTTCAAGATTTTACCCTCAAATCATGCAATGATATTAAGACATGAATATCTTTCTAACTCTTATTTCTACATTTTTATTTTAATAATCATATTATTAATTATTGGGTGTTACTTATTTAAAAAAACTGAATTTTAGATATTAGGGAGGAAATCTAATGGAGAACTATGTAGTTAAGTTTAATTCATATACTAAAAAATATGGTGGAAATATCGTATTAAATAATATAAATTTTACTCTAAAAGAAGGTGTAGCATGTGGCATTATTGGTAGAAATGGTTCTGGAAAAACTCTATTACTTAAAGCAATATGTGGGTTAATAAATTCTACTGAAGGTGTATTCGTCAAGAACTTTATAGATTGTCCATACCCTATGAAGTATTACCATGTGTTAGTTGGAGAAGTATATTGGGAATTAAAGGAAAAGGTAGAGATGTTTTAAAAAAGAAAGCACAAGAATACATATTAAACAAATATGGCATAGAGATAAATTCTGATATAGCAGATGCTATTTGCATAGGTGTAGCTTATATTAAAAGAAAAAACATTTATATGAAATATAAGTAAAATAAGAAAAGGGAGAAATTTTCAACACTATATAAATATTAATTTATGTAAAATTTAAAATTTCAACGCTATATAATATTAATAATTACTTTATTGAATTTACGTTGAAATTTTAAAAATTATATATTTAAATTACTATTTGATATAGTTATCAAAACTGTGTGTTAATGTTAGTATCTTTTAACATTAGCATTAAATTCTTTCATTATATCAGGGTGATTTTCAAAAGTAAGCATTATAACATCAAGACATTTACTTATTGGCATTTTATGTTTCTTGGCTATTTTGCTTAGTTTTTTATACAAGTCTCTTCTCATACTTGTATGTATAACTTGTCTATCACCTTTATTTAAATAAAAATTACTTTTTTTAACTTTAAATCCGTTTATTTCATAAGAATCATTCAATATTTATCACCATCCCTATTAAATTATATTATCATAACATAAATTATGTCAATAATTTCGCTAAATTTACGTTTCTTATATAGCCGATTTTTACGAACTAATATGGTGTTATACATTGAAAATACTAGGGTATATTGATTTGATTATTTGAATATTATATGCGAAATAATAAATGAAATAAAATAGAATTTAAAAACAAATTAATTTCCTAATAAAATATTGATTATTAGCTAAAAATATGATAATTTTTAATTGTAACTATTATAGTTATATTTTAATAATAAATTAAATAAGGGGGAGTTTTATGAAGAAAAAACATTTATCATTTTTAGTTGCAGTCACCATTACTGCTACTACTATTTTAAATCCTTTTGTAAATAAAAACAGGGTTTTAGCTGATGAACTTAATACTACAAGAGTGGAGAGTTTAGTAAGTACTAATGAAGAAACAGATACTGATTATATCTACCTATCGGATTTAAATTATGAGTCTAGTTCACGAGTATCTCATGGAGAAATAAAAAGGAATACCAACATAGGTGGAGGGCAAATTAGATTATTAGTTGAAGGTGAGTTAGTTCACTTTAATAAAGGTATGGGTGCTCATGCAAATTCAACTCTAATTTACAACATAGCTGATTATTCAGATACATATACTAGATTTGTAGCACACTTAGGAGTAGACTATTCTCAAAAAGATAGAGGAAATGGAGTAAAGTTTAAGATTTCCATTTCTGATAATGGTAAAAACTGGGTAGATATAAAAGAAACACAGGTAGTAGGACCTAATAATAGTTCTATATTTGTAGATTTAGATATTAAGGGTGCTAAATATTTAAGGTTAATAGCCAATGATAATGGTGCAGATGGTAATGACCATTCGGTTTATGCTAATGCTAGAATAGTTAAAACTAATTATGACTTAAATAGTGAAAATTATCAAACTATTAAAAGATTAGCTGAATATGATGAAGAAATAAGAAAACATAGTGTAGAAGATAACTATACAAATAATAAAAAGCTACTTCAACAAAGAGAAATAGTAAGAAGGTTAGGCTTTAATACAATGCAAAATAATATAACTGGCAATAAAGAAGCCGAAGAAACATTCGACTGGTTATTTAACGATGAAGTCGCTTTAGGTTTAGCTATAGACTCAGGTAATGTTACAGAAGGTGGAAGGTTTATAACAGCATTAACTAAACTATATACAAATTATAAGGATTGTTTAGGTGATAGTGGCGATGGCTTGATATACAAGAAAATGCTAATAGCTTTAGCTACTGGTTGGAGTAGTGATTCAGGTACATCATCTTTAGTATTTAATATGGACCTCCCTACTTTTGATGTAGTTGGTAGATTTAAAATAATGAAGGATTTCTATGATAATAATAAATTGGCTCGTAAAGAAGAATTCAAGACTTACAATATGGAATTAATGAGAATGATTATGAATAATCAAATGGCTAATGAGGATTTATTGTGGTTAAATAATTATGCTACTAAGAAATATCCTAATGACTTAGGCAAAAGATTAAATTTTTGGAATTATGGTATCGCATATAAAACAATAAATCTCAACCAAGACTTCATATATAATGTGGATAATAAAGAAAGATTTGATGAAAAATATAGTTTAACAGAGAACAATATATCGTATGGGGAAAAAGGTAAACATAACCTTTGGATGCTATTTGAAGTAGGTGGAGTTTGTTGGAACTCTTCAAGATTTGGACAAAACTTAAACAAGGCTTTTGGATTACCTTCAATCGGAGTATATCAACCTTGGCATGAAGCTGTTCTTGAATACAAAATAAATGGTGATGGACATGGAGTATGGTCCATCAATAACAACATAGGTGGTTGGCAAAAGGCTCGTACAGTATGGGGAGCAAACAAACCATATAGAACATTATTGGATTGGGGTAATAAATACTTCTCGGATAAGGCTTCTGATAATGCTTTTAATGGTGCTTATATGTTATTAGGACAATCAGCTTTAGAAAATCCTAACTTTGAAAAATCATATTATTATAATCTACAAGCAAATTCATATACCGATTCTCAAGATAAGATAAGAATTTATAAGATGGCTTTAGATGTATTAGATATTAACTTAGATAGTTATGAAGGTTTAATAAATGAATATAAGAAAGCTAACGTTTCACCTGATGAATGGAGAGCATTAGCTAACAAAGTTATAGATAAATATACTTACTATCCATATGCTTTAGTTGATTTAATAAAAACTATTAGACCATATTTAGCAAGTGAAGATAGAGCAGAGATAGATATGGCTCGAAACATAGCACTTAACAAGGCAACTACTGCAACTAAAAATGATGTAGTTCAATTTAATGAGTGTAGAGATATTGCAAAGTCAATTATGGGTATTGGTAAAGTAGACTTAGCATCATTCTCATTTAGTGGTGAAAATGCAAACAAGATTATTATAAATAACAACTATGGTTCATTTACAGTTCCAGTCGAATATAGTTTAGATGGTGGAAAAACTTGGGTTATGGAAGAAGCAGGTACATCTGTTATTCAATTAACCGAACAGCAAGTTAAGACTATAAATGATAAGAATGATATAAAAGTAAGATTAGTAGGTTCTGTTTTTACATTTACTATAGATATAAAGAAAGGAGCTTCTCCTGATACAAGTAATTTATACAGAAACAATGCAAATAAACGCTTAGAAGGTAAAGTTGCCAACTTAGAATACAGTTTAGATGATGGAACTACTTGGAAAGATTATACGGAGCAAACAGTATTTGAAGAATATCAAATAGTACAAGTTAGGTATAAATCTACAGGCGTACATCTTTATAGTGATGATTTAGGCTATACATTTATGCCTGATAATGAAAGGATTTCTATTATTGGTGCTACTGGATTCTTAGATGCTGTTGTGTTAGAAGCATTAAAAAATGTAGATATTACTAAAATTGAAGAAATATTAGTAACTAACAAAGATATAAAAGGATTTGTAGGAAATGATGTTGAAAAATCTATAGTGTCTACAATTAAAGAATATACTCAAGGATTAATTGGAGATTATTCAATTTATATAAACAACTTTGATAAATCAGCAAAAAATATAGATGATTTACGTGATAGGAATTTAATAATAACATATAAACTAAACGATAAAACTCCTACATTTATTCTTAAAAATGGAGTTGTTGATGGGTTAAATTAGTATATTGATTAGAGGACTTCTAGGAGTCCTCTTTTATATATTTATAAACTAAAAGTTACATAAAATGAAAAAGTTTAGTAGAAGTTTAGAAAAAATATTGACAAAGGAGGTACAGTAGAGGTTTTTGGTAAAACAATAGGGAAAGATATTGATTTTCCTGAGGGTACAGGATTAATAATTGAAACACCTGGATTTTTACCAAACTTAACTGGAATGAAAAATTTGGAAATATTAGCTGGGTTAAGTGGAAACATAGATAAAAACAAAATCAAGGAAGCAATTAGTTTTGTTGGATTAGATCCCAATGATAAAAAAACTGTTAAAAAGTATTCATTAGGAATGAAACAGCGTTTAGGAATTGCACAAGCAATTATGGAAGATCCAAAGCTTATTATATTAGATGAACCAATGAATAGTCTAGATGAAAGTGGAGTAGAAGATGTACGAAAATACATATTAAAACAAAAAGAAAAAGGAGTATCCTTAATTTTAACTAGTCATAATAAAGATGATATTGAATTACTATGTGATACTGTTTATAGTATGGATAATGGAAAGATAAGTTTAGTTAAATAACTACAAATTTTATAAAACTAAGTATTAAAAGTTCCTTTATAGTAGACAATAAAATTAAAATATTTATTTGTTTTAATTTCGATATTTATTATTGAGTTATTTTTATTTGTTTTTTTGTTAGCCATAAGAATTTATGTAAGCGTCAAAATTTGATATCTAGTTAGTGAATAACCTCCTTTATAAAATTAGAGTGATAATTTTTCGGGAGGTTTTATTTTATAAGCAGAAAGCCTATTTTTTTATTTTTAATAAACATAGTCATTCTTATGCTACAACCAATATAAGCTCGAATAGTGATAATATTAAAAATATAATAAGCTCATATTTTAATTCATATTTTAATTCTTTACAAATATTAGAGGCTCCTAATTATGATAATATAATAGTTGAAAATAATAATACTAGATTATATTCAGCTATGAATGAGTTACAAGTTGAACAAAATAAATTATCGAATCTTTCATATCAAAATGTTAAAGATGAACTTATTAATGAAGCTAAAGATACAATTAAATACTTATCTGGAGATAAAGATGCAGATAATAGTGAAAATAATTAAATACTAATATGAGAGCTTTTAGATTTGATAGTTATTCATATAATAAATAAAATGGAGTTAATTATGCATTAACCTATGGAGCATCTCCAAATCCAATTTTTTATTATAATGAAGGAAATTATTCTATGAATTTTGTTTATCAAGTATTAAGAGTAGCATATAGTGGGGTGATTCAGGAATTTCATGATGGTATATAGTGGTGATTATTGGTATGGTAGTTCTGGTATGAAAGTTTTACGAAAGAAAAATTATCCAAATAAAATCAGATTATATATATTTTTTTATTAAGAGTTTATTATAATATATATATAAATATAATTTATAAGTGTTAGGAGAATGTTATGGAATTTTTTAAAAAAAATATTATATATTTAGTAATTTTTTTTATAGGAATAGCTCTTATATACAATAGTGTTCCTTTAGGGCGTTCTTATTTTATGAATTATATTGTCAGAAATAACTTAGAAAGTCAAAACTACTTAGATATATTATTGAATATGTCAATTATTAAATATATAATTATTGGAATACTTTTATCAATATTAGGAATAAAAAAAATAGAGAAATAATTTGAACTTAGTTCTCTTTTATTTATTATCTATAAACAATAAAGTTTATTTCTATAGAGCTACCTACTTCATAATTACCTTGGTTTATTAGCTTACCAAAGTGTAGTATTCAACAAAAAATCCTTTATATGTAAAATAATTAGTAACTCTGCCACTTTCTCTACTATTTAAAGTAGCAGAATAGTAAGTAGAGAAGCATCCTATGCATTTAAAAAGCATGGAATGAAGGCGTTAATTTTTATTTTGGTAATTATAAAGTATAGTTGTTTGATAATATTCCAAGTAAGTATATAAAACTAGCTTTAAGATAAGAACTTACTTAATAAAATATATTTCAAAAGTAATATTAAATATATTATATAATATTATTGATAGTATATAGTTTCGTATGAAAAAATAGAGTTAATTAAAGCTGAGAAATAAATTTAAATTTATTCTTTAAAATTCAAGATTTGCTCTAAATTTACTTGGAGGAGCTTTTATAAAAAACTAAGAATAATTAGTTATTTATGTCAGCTATACTTGAAGTAATTTAATTTAGTGGAACAAAAATATTGTTTTTGAATCTTAACTATGAGAGTAAATAATGGAGAATATGAAACTTAAAATTATGGAGATGGCGATTGGTTATATACCAGTAAATAGTATTAGAAAGAAGGATTTTTATTATGAAAAATAATAGTATTAGCATATTTATAAACTTTTTATTTGCTGTAATAGGTATTATTTCAATAGTTTTATATAATTCAAGTATTGAATATAGTATTGGAATATTTATTATATTAATAGGTTTTATATATGTTCAAATTGAAAGAATTATATCAATGGATAATAAATCTGAAAAAAGGTTATTACTTGTATCTAGAATAGTATTATTAATAGTTACTTTGATTTTATTTATTCTAGCATTAATAAATAAGTATACTTAATAAGAGCTTTATAACAAAAACACTGCCCACTAAAAAAATGAGTCATTAATTATTACTTTATCTTTTGTGCTTAAAAAAATTGTTATATGAAATATATATTAAAATTTAATTGTTTTTAAAATATTCTTTATTTAGTTGTTTTTATCTTTATCAATGGTATTTAATTTATCAAGTATTTCACTTAACAAATCTCTAATTTCTCTTAATCTCTTTAGAGAAAAATAAATGAAAAAAGGGAACAAAATAATTCCTATAAGTTTTAATACAGGTAAAATAATAGGAATCTCTCCTTAATAAAATTATATATACTATATTATATAATATATTTTCTTGATTTGTAAAAAATTTAAATAAAATACAAATATTATAATAATGTAAGTATATTTATGAATTACTTTTTCAATTTACAATAAAAAGGTGATTTTAAAATGAATTTTTAAGTAACTATATGGAAAAATTACAAATTTTTTATTATAATATTTTATGTACTTAAAATAATCATTTTTTTATTAGGAATAGGGGGAGAATTAATGAAAAATAAAAAAATTAGATTAGTTTCAGGAAAACTATTTGTGGAAAAAGAGGTTCCTAAATATAAGCTGAAAAAGCTTTCCATTGGGGTTGTATCCGTAATGGTTGGAACAATTATTTGCTTTGGTATCCAGACAACAGAAGTACATGCTGAGGAAACGATTACAAATAAAGTTGTTGTTGAGGAAGCACAATCAGAAGCTGAAATTAAGGGAGAAGTTCAAACAGAATTGAATCGTGTAAGTAATGGGGATTTTGAAGGAAGTCAGATTTCTAACAAGACTAAATGGAATCTGAAACCATTTGGTGTATCTAGCATTGTTACAGATGATGGTAATACCTATGGGAAAATTGCAGGAGAAACAAAAGATGAATATATTTTATCAAAAGTTCCTACTACTCCAGGTAGAACATATACTGTAACAGCAGATATTAAGGTTGTTACAAGAAGTGCAACTCCAAGTGGTGGATATTTCACTGCAAGAACATTTGAAAATAATGCCTATGGTACTGTTTTGAATCAAATAGAATTGAAAGATGTTATGAAAAATTGGACAAGTCAGACATTTGAATTTGTGGCACAAGGTTCAGAAACATTGATAGGTATTGTGAAGTATAATCCAGAAGATACAACAATAGATACAGAAAAAACAGAAATTAGTATTGATAATCTAAAGGTGGTAGAGAAGAAACAAAATTCATATAAAATGATTTGGGAAGATGAGTTCAATAGCACTGATCTTGATAAAGATACTTGGTCTTATATGCCAGGAACAGTTGGAAGAAGTGAGCAACAAAACTATACAACTAGTAAAGATAATGTATACATAGAAAATGGATTACTTAACTTTAAAGTAACTGCTCGTGAAAAAG
The DNA here is from genome assembly GCF_050315195.1 of Clostridium sp. SGI.024. Lineage (NCBI taxonomy): Bacteria > Bacillati > Bacillota > Clostridia > Eubacteriales > Clostridiaceae > Clostridium > Clostridium sp. SGI.024. The sequence continues at coordinate 20,956 of NZ_JBNPON010000008.1, forward strand.
AGGAAGTAAATCCTAGAAAACCTAAGGGACGTTCAATAAAATATGATTCAGGATTTATCAATACTTCTGGTAAGAAGGATTTCTTATATGGCCGTATTGAAATGAAAGCTAAATTGCCAAAAGGACAAGGAGCATTCCCAGCATTTTGGTTAATGGGAACATCTTATGGATGGCCAGGTGGAGGAGAAATTGACATTATGGAATTGATTGGCTCCCCAACAAAAGAACGTCTAGCGGCTGGTGATGTTGATCCTACAGATAATGGAAGACAAAGTAATAAGATAATTTATGGAACGCCACATTTCTATTATGTAGATGGTGATGTTGATAAGGATGGTAGCTATGATCCATATGAATTAGGTGGAAATGTAAAAATATCAGAAGATTTTTATGATGAATATCATGTTTTTGGTATAGATTGGTATCCTGATCATATAGATTGGTATTTAGATGGAGTAATTTATAATTCAATGAATCTAGTTGGTGATGCTAGATTACAAGCTGCTGCTGTAAGTATAAATCGTCCTCAGATGTTGAAATTAAATCTTGCAACTGGTGGTGACTGGGCAGGAGATGCAGGAAATCATCTTGCAGAAGATGGAACTACTATGCAAGTAGATTGGGTACGTTGGTCTCAGAATGATGAACAAAAAGCTGCTGCTGAAGCTTGGTATGCAGATGCACCAAAGCTAACAGGAGTAAAAGATATTGTTATTAAAGAAGGAACTGCTTACGACGTTTTATCAGGTGTTTCTGTAAACAAAGATAATTACTCTATCAATGCTAGCTTGGATGATGAATATATGTATGAAAATACTGGAGAAATGAAACTTGTAAATACAATAGATAAAAATGATATTTCTACTTTAAAACCAGGAGTATATAATATCCATTATTCTGTTGTTCCAACTGGCATTGCATTAAATGGAGATGCATTAGCAAAGGGAGATGTATATAAGACACTATTGAAAACTGTGACTTTAGTAGTATTACCTGAATCAGGAATTAAAGGAACAGAAGGTGAAAACCTATCTACTATTTCACTGCCATCTGGATGGAAATGGGAAAGCCCTGAAATGGTTATAGGTAGTAAAGAATTATATCCAGTTATCTTTAGTACAGGAAACGAAACAAAAGCAGCTCGTAGTGTCACAGTTAATATTCCTATTGAAGTTGTGGAATCAAATGGAACACAAACAGAGGCAAAGACAGATACTCCTTCAGATGGTTCTTCTGTGATAAATAATGAAAAAGAATCAGTAATTGTACCATTAAAAGCTGAAGATAATAATCAGCAAAAAGTTGAAACAAAGGTAAATGATAAAACAGATGGAAAAGGAGCTATGTTATCAAAAGAACTTACAAAAACAGGAGATGCTTCAACAATAGGAGGATATCTATTATTAGGAGCTACTTCATTATTAGGAACACTAGGATTAGGTAAAAAAAGAAATAAAAAATAACATATATTAAAAAATCTAAGGAGCTACCTTGGCAGCCCCTTAGATTTTTATATATTAAAACTCAACTTCAGTTGTATTCTTAACAACTATTTGAGCAGCTTGTTTTTCAACTAAGTCTCCAGCTTCAGTTTTAATAAGCTTTTTATTTATAATAGTATCCATAAGGGCTACTACAGCAGAATTATCTACATTTTCTTTAATATCCTTAACAGATAATGTAATCTTTTTACCAGATATATCTTTAAAACTCATACTTGCAGTTCTTGCAATCATTGGACATCCTCCCTTCTTTATAGGTAATAGTTAATAACTTATAGAAATTAACCTCTAGTTACTATATAAGTTTGTTGCTTTTTTATAGTAGTAATATTATGTTCTAATATTCCTCCTATAGCATCAGATAATACAACTAAATCTTCATCAGTTGCAGTAGCTGAAATGTTCTTAAAGCTTTGGCCCTTAAAAACATCATTTCCTTTAGAATCAACTCCAACTTGATAGCTTAATCCTAAAGCATTTCCAACTAATACTGAACTTGCTGCCATAATTATCACCTCCTCATATCTTATATACGAAGGTAAAAACTATTTTAAAAAATTTATAAAAATATTTTTAAGTTATTTAGCAGCTAATTTTTTCTTTTTTAGAAGTTTATCTATATAGTAGGTTATTATAGTGAAGACACCACAGATGGAGGCATAATTTATTATTAGTGCAAATACAGATGTTTTTTTCATTGATTTACCTTTTTGCAATTTTGCATTATTATTTTCGGAGTTTTCTGAATTTTTATCAGATACTTTATCTTTTTTTCCTTTACCTTCACTTAATTCTTCTTTAGTTATATCATTTTTATTAGAATTAGGTGATCCTTCTGGTTTAGTGATTTTATTGCCATTACCATAATTAGAATTTTGGGATACTGTAAATAGCATAAATGATTTTTGGATAAATCCTTTTGAGTAGATGTTATAAGAACCCAATATTAGTATAGCTATTACTAGAAATATTGAAATGACTTTACTGGTTTTTTCTTTTATGTTAAATTTAAATACCTTTTTACTCATATTAATAACCCAAGTCCAATGAAGGCCTATATGAATACCTATAAGAGCTAAAGTTAAATTTGATACTCCTATATGAACAATTTTCCATATTTGATTTTCACTATGGATATTTGTGAAAATAGTTTTTGATATAAATACACCAGCTAGTATTATTAAAGAAATACAGAAAAATAGTAGAAGATTTAAAATAATATAGGCTTTTATATTACTCCCAACCAAGGAGTTTCTTTTCTAGGACATCATAATCATAATCTCTACCCTTGAAATTGTGGAATCTTAGATTTTTAGTATTATTATTTTTATAAGAGCTATTTTTGTAGTATTTATCACTATTTGTAGAGGTAGCATTGGAAATGTTTTGGTTTAAGTAAATTTCAAATTTTTCTCCAAAGAGAGTAAAAGGAGTTAAGTATTGTTCAAAAGCAGTTCCTTTCCAAGCCTTAACTTTTTTATCTATAACAGTTTTAAAGTCATCAACAGTAAAGCCTTCTTTTAGTCTGGCTTTAACTAAATTAATTGTTTTGTTATTGTTAACCTTGTACATAACTCCAACCTGCAAATTTAAATAATTTATAATACTAGTTACTTTTTCTTTTATATTATTATATAGATTGTTTAATTTAGTAGATGAATTATTTAATATATGGTTATTTGTTGAACATTTCTCTGCATAACCTCTATTCATATTTACATACACAGGCTCTTCATTTTTATGTTCTATATGTTCTAAATAACTAAAATTATCATATTCTTCTTCATTATTTTGAATAGTATCTTCATTAGTAGGAATACACTTATTAAATGTATTATTAATAATAGAGTCATTAGTAGCACTAGTATCTTTAACTATATCAATATTATTTTCTTTATTTCTATTGCTGTTTGTATGAGTATATTTATCATTATTGTCATTAATATATAATAGCTCCTTGTATTTTTCTCCTAAGGAATAGTAAGAAAAGGTACCACCTTCTTTTTTTGTATAATGAGATAAAATACCTAAATCTCTTAGCTTAAGCATCCTCATCATAATGGATCTTTTACCTAACCCCAAGAAAGGAAGTTCATCTTCAATATTTTTATAGCTTATCCAATAATATTTAACTCCTTCTATAATTTCATAATTCATCTTTCCGCTTTCCATAAAATCATCAAAATACCTAAGGATAGCTAAATCCTTCACATCTAAATTTAACTCCATAATTTTTTTCACACTATACCCTAAAAATGAGTACTTCATATTCATTACCTCCTAAAATTATTTCTTAATTACCCTGTCATAAAATAAGTACCCAGTTATAAGTAAAATTGAGAAAAATAATTTTAAAAAATTTTATATATATAATAGAAAAAAATATAAATATTTAAACTATAAGCAAATAGAAAGTATATTAATAAAAAATAAAGAAATATGTGGATGGATTATTGCAATATAAAAGATATATTTTATGATTGGTATTAAGTAATTAAAATAAGTTTTTAGGCTTGACGATTTTAAATTTATACTATATTATAACAATAATGGTATTAAATGATTACAGAAAATAAACGTTTTACTCTAAAATTTAAGAAAGAGGAAAACTAAAGATTAATAAGAAAATAGAAACACTTATAGTAGCAGGTGTGATATTTGCTAACATAAGAAGAGAGAGTAATAAATATAATACATGTAAAAAATAAGAGGGATTAATATTCCTCTATTGTTATTTATTGTTCAATAAACAAGGAGGATGAAATGAACAAAAAGAAAATACAAGCATTCATAGTAGCAGGGTTAATATCTACAAATACATTAGCTCCACTTGCAGATACTTTAGTACAAGTAGAAGAAAATACAAAAGTAGGAGTAGAAACTAGAGTTAATTCAGTTATAAGAGCTGAAAAAGGTTACTTATATTTATCGGATATAGACTACGAAAGTGGGTCCAGTGCTGGCTATGGTCAAATAAGAAAAGATACTAATGTGGAAGGCAATAGCCTAATAAAATTAATAGTTGAAGGTGAAGTTGTTGAGTTTAACAAAGGTATGGCTGCTCATGCGAATTCAACATTAATATTCAATGTTGAAGCGTATAAAGATACTTACAGTAGACTTACATCTTATGTTGGCGTAGATGCTAGCAGAGGCAGTAATGGTAATGGAGTAATATTCATAATATCAACCTCTGACGACGGTGTAACTTGGAATGAAGTTAAAAGAACTCAAGTCTTAAAAGGAGATATGGAGTCTGAGTATATTGATATACCATTAAATGGAGCTAATTATGTAAGACTAGTAGCCAATAATAATGGAAATATGTCAGCAGATCATTCTGTTTATGGAGACTTAAAATTAGTAAAAGAAGACTATGTTCCACCATCTACTAACATAGAAGGGTTAGAAAGTTTAGCATCTTATGATGCTACTCTTAGGGCTCATGATATTGATTATAATATAGAGCATAATGAAATGACTATATTAAGAAGAGCCCTTGTTCAAAAAATTGGACATGGAACTCTTAAAAGAATGGCAGCTCAAGATCAAAAATACGCTAATGCTATAAATTATTTAATTAATGACAATACTGCTTTAAAATACTTTATGACTGGTGGCCCAGTGAGTATACATGGAAGTTATCTACAAAGTTTTAAATGCTTTAGTGATATATATGACATATATGAAAGTGAATTAAAGGACAGCGCAGATGACAACTTTAATTTAAGATTAGCAATAAGTATATCTTTATCACATGGATATATAGCGTTGCCGACATCTTGGCTTGACAAAAAAAGTAGTGCTGATGCAGTAGGAAGATATGAAGTATATCAAGAATTAATAAGCTCAGGAAGAATGGATGAAGGTGGAGATACTAACACTAATGGTAAGTGGAGCGCTGAAAAATTTAAAGCATTGCCTGTTGCAATGATGAGATGGGCTGTTGACAACAGAATGAACAATGATGAAATTTTATGGCTGGCAGATTTTGCTCTTAAACAAAAAGCAGAAGGCGCAAATTACTTTGATGCTTATAATTATATAAAATATACTTCTGGATACAATTATAATAATAGCATACTTTATGATCCAGCTAATTTTGAAAAGTATAATGATAAATACGGTTTTGATGATTACTATGATGATTATGGAAATACAAATATGAACCGACTATGGATGGTATTTGAGGAAGGAGCTGTTTGTGGAGGACTTGCTCAAACATATTCTAACTTAGCAGATACTTTTGGTAGACCATCTAGTCCTTGTGGACAACCAGGTCATGCAGCTAGTTTAACTTATGCATGGAATTCTAACAATCAAAGATATGAATGGATAATCCAAAATAATGTATCTGGTTGGACACAAACTAATAATCAATATAATGAGAGAATGTTAGGATGGGGAAATCAAAGTTGGATACATCATCATTCTGCAAGCTATACAGTTTTAGCAACTGATGCTGTTGTTGATGATTATGATAATTATGTTAAAGCTACATTGCTTAATTTCTTAGCAAACAGCTATGCTGATGATAATGAAACTAAAAGAGAATGTTATGAAAAGGCTTTAGAACATCAAGCAATAAATTTAGATGCTATGGAAGGCTTAATTAATTGTTACAAAGCAGATACAAACATGACAAGTAATGATTACTTTGAATTAGCTAAGAAAGTTATAAAAACCTACACTTATTATCCTCAAACTATGATGGATGTTTTAGCATTAATAGAAAATAATATAACTGATCCTAATTATGTTGCTCAAATAGATATGTTAAAATATGAAGCTTTAATTAAATCATCTAATGCTACACCAGATGTATGTAGTAATGTAGAAATGAATAAACATTTATCAGCTAAATATCTTGGAAATGAATCAATGGAATTAGCATCATTTTCATTTGATGGAGACAATGCTGGACAAATAGTTATAAATGAAAAGTACAATGGTTCAAGTATAAGAGTTAGATACAGTTTAGACGGTGGAACTAACTGGAAACAAACGAATGATCATATAATAGAATTAACAGAGCAAGAATTAGCTTCTATAACAGCAGAGAATGATATAAAAGTTGGATTAGTGGGCGTAGATGATGTATATACTATTGACATATTAAATGGTAATACAATCACACAGTCTACTATATATGCAAATGATAATGAAAACTTACTTTTAGGTAATGTAGAAAACCTTGAATTTAGTTTAGATGGTGGCACTACATGGTGTGATTATGTCACTGGAGTAGAAGGTGATAGCATTAATCCTAACGGAATGGATGCTATTAGAATTGAAGGAAATCAAAATGTAAAAGTTAGATATAAAGCTCATGGATTATATCTTCCAAGTGCAGAAGTTGAATATACATTCACAGAAAATACAGATACAGAAGAGAGAAAGTATATACCATTAAAGTATGTAAATCTAGTTAGCTGTAGTAATGCTAATAGCAATAATCACAAAGGAGAACATCTTATAGATGGTACAGTTAATACTGGATATCATACTCCTTTTAGACAAACAACAAACGATAAATTCTATATTGTTGAATTTGATAAGGTAAGATATATAAACTCTATAGAATATCAATCTAATGGTTTTAATGGTAAATTAAAAGATGGTGAAATATACACAAGCTTAGATGGTCAAAATTGGACATTATCAGGTACTTTCACTAATTTAGAAAGAAACCATACTTTAAAAACATTAGACTTAGACAGTCCAACTGCTACTAAATTTATAAAAATAGTAGCTACTAATACACATGGAAATAGCGAGGCTGAGAAAAACATGTATCTTGCTGGTAACATGTTAAACTTCTATGAAGATACTACAATAGTAGAAGATGAGCCGACTATACTTCCAGATGATGTTCCAGTACAAGATGTATTGCCAGATGACGAGGACTTAGATTTAGATATGAATGTAAAACCAGATCCAGTAATACCGGATGGAGATTTTGATTCAGATATGAATGTAAAACCAGAGCCAGTAGTACCAGATGAAGATTTTGATTCAGATATGAATGTAAAACCAGATCCAGTAATACCGGATGGAGATTTTGATTCAGATATGAATGTAAAACCAGATCCAGTAATACCAGATGAAGACTTTGATTCAGATATGAATGTAAAACCAGATCCAGTAATACCAGATGAAGATTTAGATTCAGATATGAATGTAAAACCAGATCCAGTAATACCGGATGGAGATTTAGATTCAGATATGAATGTAAAACCAGATCCAGTAATACCAGATGGAGATTTAGATTCAGATATGAATGTAAAACCAGATCCAGTAGTACCAGATGAAGATTTTGATTCAGATATGAATGTAAAACCAGATCCAGTAATACCAGATGGAGATTTTGATTCAGATATGAATGTTACTCCTGAACAACCACCAGTAGAAGAGGAGGAAATGCCTGATACTCCAGATACTGAAGTTCCACCTACTGATGAACCAGAGATAGAAGAACCTAGTCAACCAGATGTGGAGAATCCTGATGATGAGGAAGTAAATCCAGATACTCCTGAAGAAGAAAAACCTGAATTTAATCATAATGTAGTTGAATTAGTATCAGGTAATGGGCAAAAAGATAGTCCATTACTAATGATAATAAAAAAATCAGTAATGGTAAATGAATTAAATAGTTTCTTAACAGATTTAAAAAAATTAAATCCAATATTAATTTCTAAATCAATAGAAGGAGACTATACAGTTTATGAATTAAAGTTAGATAGAAACTCAGAGTTATTAGATAAAATATTTAGGACAAGAAATATAGATGATAGGGTATATGCAATAATAAAGATTGAAAATTCAAGAACTGAATTAGTAAGTGCTTTAAATGACTTTGTAAAAGAAGCAGATTCCTCTGTTGTAGTACCTGAAACTGAAAACCCACAAGTACCAGGCACTAATACAGAATCAAAACCTAATAACAATGAAACAGTAGAAGGTGAAATAAATTCATCCATTAATAATATAAGTGATGGAGACACTTCAACAGTAGAAGATGAAATAAATTCATCCACTAACAATATAAGCACTGGAGATGTTTCAACAATGGGAGGATATCTATTATTAGGAGCTACTTCATTATTAGGAGTACTAGGATTAATTAAAAAAAGAAATAAAAAATAGCAGCTATAAAAATAGAGCTAGAAGTTTAATACTTCTTGCTCTATTTTTATACACTACAATTTTTATTGAGAGTAGTATTGAATATAAATAATAATTATTTTGTGAAACATTTGGGAATAATATAGCTAATAAGGAAAAGTTTATAATGAGAAAATAATAATTGATAGATTAAATAGCACTTAGTTGAAGTGAAGAACTTATATTTATATGAATATTTATTTTTGTAAATAGATTATATAATATTTAATATAAAGTGATATAAAAATAAAGCTTGAACATAACAAAATTCAAAAAAATACAAATTGAAATAGGAGTGATTAAATGAGTGGTATATTAGATAAATATGATGAATCCATTAAACTCACTTATAATTACACATACAGAATGCTTGTTCATTTAAAAAATATAAGAGAAAACTATAGAAGATTAGAAAATGCAGATGAGATAACTTTAGAAGTATATAGAGATTCCATAATAAAAAAGTATGAAACATTAGAAGATTTAACATGGAAGTTATTATCTAAAATATTTAAAGCTGATGGAGTAGATATAAATAACCCTAGAGGATGTTATAAACATGCATTTAAAGAGGGATTAATAGAAGACATTATTGTTTGGAATGATATATTACTTGCAAGAAATTCAAAATCTCATATATATAATGAAGATGATTATGAAGAAATAAAAAATAATATAATTGAAAGATATATAGATGCTATAGAAGAACTTTTAAATAAAATATTAGTGGAGAAATTATAATAACAGTTAAAAGGGATATTTTTATATCTCTTTTTTGTTTACAATTAAATTTTATATGACTTTCAAATTACACAAGGATTTAATATAAACTTATAAAAAATACAATATATTCAGAAAATTACAAAAAATATGTTATAATAATTATACAGAAAAAGTATAATTATCATACAAATAAATGTAATAATCTATATTTAAAATAGCATTTTATTTAAGATTATTTAATAAAATTAAAGAGGTTATATTTATAGTAGCATCTTTTGTAGGGGCATATATTTATAAATAAATGGAATGAAAAGGGAGGAAATGACAATGACTTGGGATTGTGCAGAATTATCAAAAATATTAAAGAAAAATTATGGATCAAAAAAATTGGAGAAAAGTCTTATTGACTCTGGCAAATTAAAAATGCTTCCTTGGATTGCTGGAGCATTTGTTGGAGGGGTAGTTGTAACTATTGGTGTACAAAAACTTGCTAAGTATTTTTCTGAAAATGAAGTAATAATAGTTGAGGAATTAGAGCCTGATAAGGAAGAAGCAGTTGAAGATATCAAAGAAGAAGATAACAAGCAAGAGACTACTAAAGAAGAAGTATCTAATGATGAAAAAGATATCAATATAGATGAAAAGAAAAATTAGTTTATTTGGAGTATATGTACTTGTTACAGATGCTCCATTTTTTATTATATAGGGATATATGGCACAGTTAGATCAAAAACATCTTTTAAAAATAATTGTTAATTTAGCTAAGCTTTATAAAAAGAATTTAGCAACATATTTTTTTATAAAAATGTTGTTTAGAAAAGATAGAGAAGAGTTTTTTGATTTTAAATAAATTTTAAGGTAGCCAATCACTTAATATAAAATTACAAAAATAAATAAAAAAATAACAAAATATACAGAAAATTATAAAAAGGTGTTAAAATATTTATAAAGATAATATATGAAATCTGTTAACATATTAGGAAGCATAAGAAGGGGGGGATATCTATGGCAGATATTAAATTTGAAATTAAAGAAACTTTAGGAGTTTTATCGCAGTCAAATAAAGGTTGGAAAAAAGAATTGAATTTAATTAGTTGGAATGGTAGAGAAGCAAAATATGATATAAGAGAATGGGCTCCAGAGCGTGAAAATATGGGAAAAGGTGTTACATTTACAAAGGATGAACTTAAAGCTTTAAAAGATATATTAAATCAAATAGATTTATAAATAACATAGAAAGCTTCAATGTAATTCTTATTGGAGCTTTATTGTATGTAAAAACATAAATAACAATATAAATTATATATACAGAAGATAAGGGAATAGAGAGATTAATAATAAAAGAAATGGTAGGGAGTTAAATGGTTAATATTACAAAACAAACAACTATTAATGTAAATGAAAAAGCAAGCTTAATTTGGGCTACAGCTGATATAATTAGAGACTTATATAAGCCTCACGAATATGGAAAAGTAATACTGCCAATGACAGTAATAAAGAGATTTAATGATACACTTCTTCCAACAAAGGAAAAAGTTTTACAAGAATATGAAAAGGTTAAACAATTTGAAGTAAAGGATGTATTTTTAGAAACTGCATCAGGATATAGCTTCTACAATATTAGTCCTTTTACTTTTGAAAATCTTTTAGCTGATTCAGAAAATATTGAAGCAAACTTTAGAAGCTTTCTTGCTGGATTTTCTGAAAATGTACAAGATGTTTTAGAAAACTTTGAATTTGATAAAGAAATTACTAAGCTTGCTAATAACAATGCTTTATTCGCAGTTATTCAAGAGTTTAATACTCAAAAAGCATATATGGGACCTGATGTAATTACTAGCACAGATATGGGATATATATTTGAAGAATTAGTAAGACGTTTTTCAGAAAGTTATAATGAGCAAGCAGGAGCTCACTTTACTGCAAGAGATATTATTTATCTTATGACAGATTTATTAATATGCGAAGAAAAGGACACGCTTATCGAAGAAGGTGTTGTAAAGACAATATATGATATGACAATGGGAACTTCTCAAATGTTAGCTTGTATGGAAGAAAGATTACTTCAATTAGATTCAGAAGCTAGTATAAAAACTTTTGGACAAGAAATAAATCCTGAAACTTATGCTATAGCTAAGTCAGATATGATTATTAAAGGTGGAAAAGCTGATGATATGAAGCTTGGAAATACCTTAAGTGATGATAAATTTAAAGATTATACCTTTGATTATATTATTTCAAACCCACCATTTGGAATAGATTGGAAGAAAGAAAAAGCTGCTGTAGAAAAAGAAAATGCTCTTGGAGAAGCAGGAAGATTTGGTGTTGGATTACCTAAGATTAGTGATGGACAAATGCTATTTACTCTTAATGGCATTAAAAAGCTAAAGGATACTGGAAGAATGGCAATTATTCATAATGGCTCACCTTTATTTAGTGGAGATGCTGGATCAGGACCTAGTGAAATAAGAAGATATATTATTGAAAATGATTGGTTAGAAGCAATTGTACAACTTCCAACAGACTTATTTTACAATACAGGGATTTCAACTTATATTTGGATAATATCTAAGGATAAGCCTTTACATAGAGAAGGAAAGGTTCAACTTATTGATGCTTCTAAAATGTATGAAAAGAGAAGAAAGTCTATAGGTAGTAAGAGAAATGAAATTACTGAAGAATGTAGAGATATAATTATACAAGCCTATGGAGATTTTCAAAATAAAGAGTACACCTTAGGTGAAAAGACAGTTGAATCTAAGATTTTTGAAAATATAGATTTTGGTTATAACAAAATAGTTATAGAAAGTCCTACTTTAGATGAAGATGGAAATATAGTATATAAAAATAAAAAGCCTGTTGCAGATCCATCTAAAAGAGATAGTGAAAATGTACCACTAGATGAAGATATAGATACTTACTTTAAAAGAGAAGTATTACCTTATAATTCTAATGCGTGGATAGATAAAAAGAAAACAAAAGTAGGCTATGAAATACCTTTTACTCGTTACTTCTATAAATATGTAGCTCCACAAAAAGCTGATGAAATTAAGAATGAAATTTTAGAAATAGAGAAAGAATTAAATGGAGCTTTAAATGATTTATTTAAAGATGATTTTGAAGAAGAATTTAAAGATAAGTACAAAGAGGTAGAAGTTAATGAGTAGGGAAATGAAAGATAGTGAAGTTGAGTGGATTGGTAGTGTACCTAAAGAATGGAATGTTGGAAAATTAAAAAGTTTTTCTGAAATAAAAAGTGGAGATTATGTTTCAAAAGAAATGTATCAAGAAACTGGATCCTATTCAATAATTGGATCAAATGGTGAAATTGGAAAGTATAATAAATTTAATAATATAGATAATGTTATAGTTACAGGACGAGTAGGTACAATAGGTAATGTGCAAATAGTAGGAAAGAGTTGGATTACGGATAATGTACTTATTATTAAAAATAATGAGAGATACATTAATCAAAAATACTTAAGTTATGCATTAAAGAATATTGATTATAATAATATACAAACTGGTACTGCTCAACCGCTAATAACAGCTAGCAAAATTAAAGAAGTTAGATTACCTATTCCTCAAAAATATACTCAAATAAAAATAGCTAATTATCTTGATAAAAAAGTATCTCAAATTGATGATATTATTTCAAAGCAAAAAAGCCTTATTGAAAAATATAAAGCTTATAAGCAAAGTCTTATTACTGAAACTGTAATAAAAGGATTAAATAAAAATGTTCCTATGAAGGATAGTGGAATAGAGTGGATTGGAGAAATACCAAGTAATTGGAATAGTATAAAAGTAAAACATACATGTGATTTGAAAGGAAGAATTGGTTGGCAAGGGTTAAAATCAGATGAGTTCATTGAATATGGACCATATTTAATAACAGGAATAAATTTTAAAGCTGGAGCAATAGACTGGAATACATGTTTTCATATAACCGAAGAAAGATATAATGAAGCTGTTCAAATTCAAATAAGAGAAGGAGACTTACTAATAACTAAGGATGGAACAATAGGTAAATTAGCAATAGTTAAAAATATGCCATATAAAACTTCATTAAATAGTGGTGTTTTATTAATTAGGAATATAAGTGACTTATATATAAATAAATTTTTGTATTATATTTTAGCATCAAATATATTTTGGACATGGTACAAAATGAATCAAACAGGAAATAGTACTATACTACATTTATACCAAGAAAAATTTAAAGAGTTTGAGTACACTTTACCTAATAAAGATGAACAAATTGAAATTATTGAATATCTAGATAAAAAATGCTCAAAAATAGATAGTTTACTAACTGAAAAAGAGAAGTTAATTTTAAAGCTTGAAGATTATAAAAAGTCATTAATATATGAATGTGTTACTGGTAAAAGAGAGGTGAATTAGATGGATTACAAGGAGAAAAGGTTTGAAGAGGATATTGAAAGCTTTCTTTTAACTAAGGGTGGTTATATTAAAGGAAGTATGGAAGGGTTTAATGCTGAAAAGGCTATTGATATAAATACTTTAATTCAGTTTATTAAAGAATCTCAACCTAAGCAATGGGAAAGATATATTAGAAATTATGGTGATGATGCAGAAAATAAACTTTATAAGAGGTTTAATGAAGAGGTTGAAAGTCATGGATTAATTCATGTTTTAAGAAATGGTATTAATGATAGAGGTGTTAAGCTTAATATTGCTTATTTTAGACCAGAAACTTCTTTAAATCCTGATACTGTAAAACTATATAATGATAACATCTTAACTTGTACTAGACAATTTGCTTATTCAACAGAAAATCATAATACAGTTGATATGGTTTTATCTCTTAACGGTATGCCTATAGTAGCTTTAGAGCTTAAAAATCAAATTACAGGACAATCTGTTGAAAATGCTAAAACACAGTATATGTATGATAGAAATCCTAAAGAGCTGATATTTCAATTTAATAAGAGAATACTTGTGTACTTTGCAGTAGATCTTTATGAAGTATGGATGACAACAAAGCTTGATGGTAAAAAAACTTACTTCTTACCATTTAATCAAGGAAGCAATGGTGCTGGTAATGTAGGGGGAGCTGGAAATCCTGAAAATGAAGAGGGATATGCAACTTCATATCTTTGGGAAAATGTATTAATTAAAGATAAGTTAATGGATATCATTCAGAGATATATACACTTAGAAGTAAAAACTAATACAGTTGTTAAAAATGGTAAAGAGAAAAAAGAAACATCAAAAAGAATTATATTTCCAAGATATCATCAATTAGATGTTGTTAGTAAAATTGTTGATGATGTTAAAATAAATGGAAGTGGCAAAAATTATCTTATACAACATAGTGCGGGTTCAGGAAAAAGTAATAGTATTGCCTGGCTTGCTTATAGACTTTCAAGTATTCATGATAATAATAATGAAAATATATTTACATCAATTATTGTTGTTGTAGATAGAACTGTTTTGGATAGACAGCTTCAAGATACAATTTCTAGCTTTGATCATAAAGATGGAATTATTGCTTCTATTGGAGAAGGTAAAACTTCAAAGGATTTAAGAGATGCTATTAATGATGGAAAGAAAATAATAATAACTACTCTTCAAAAGTTCCCTATTATTTATGAAGAAATAGATGATAATAAGGGAAGAAGATTTGCAATTATAGTAGATGAAGCCCATTCATCACAAACAGGTAATTCTGCAAGAAAATTAAAGGTAGCTCTAGCAGATACTGAAGAGGCTTTAAAGGAATATGCAGAAATAGAAGGAAAAGCAGAAGAAGAAATTATAGATGACGAAGATAAGCTAGTTAATGAACTATTAAGTCATGGTAGACATAAAAACTTAAGCTTTTTCGCCTTTACAGCAACTCCAAAGCAAAAAACTTTAGAGATGTTTGGAGATAAGAAAGCAGATGGTAGCTATTATCCATTTCATATTTATTCTATGAGACAAGCTATTGAAGAAGGTTTTATATTAGATGTTCTTCAAAATTATATGACATATAAAAATTGTTATAAGATAGCAAGTAATACACCAGATAATCCAGAAGTACCAACTTCAGCAGCAGTAAAAGCAGTAAGACGATATGAATCTTTACATCCACATAATTTATCTCAAAAAACAGCTATTATTATAGAGCATTTTAGAGAGATAACATCAAAGAAAATTGGTGGAAGAGGTAAGGCAATGATAGTAACTGCATCAAGACTTCATGCTGTAAGATATTATCATGAATTTAAGAGATATATAGAAAGAAAAGGATATAAAAATCTTGATGTTTTAATAGCTTTTTCAGGTGTAGTTAAAGATAGAGATGTCTTAGGTAATGAACTTGAATATACAGAAGCAGGAATGAATACCACTAAAGATGGAAGAAAAATTTCAGAAAAGCAATTAAAGTCAGAGTTTCATAGTGATGATTTTAATATGCTAATAGTTGCTGAAAAGTATCAAACAGGCTTTGATGAACCATTACTCCATAGTATGTTTGTAGATAAGAAATTAAGTGGAGTTAAAGCAGTACAAACTTTATCAAGACTTAACAGAACTATGCCAGGTAAAAATGATACCTTTGTATTAGATTTTGTAAATACAGCAGAAGAAATACAAGAAGCCTTTAGACCTTATTATGAAGCAACAAAGCTAGATGAAGAAATTAATGTTAACTTAATTTATGATACTAGAACAGTAATAAGAGGTTTTAAGCTATATAATGACGAGGATGTAGAAAAATTTATAAAGATAAATTATAAAAAAGGAAAACAAAATTCTACTGATTTAGGAAAAATGACTAGTTTATTTAAGCCAGTTATAGAAAGATATAATGATCTTAATGTAGAGAAGAGATATGAGTTTAAAAAATCTATAAGAAACTTTAATAAATGGTATTCCTATATCATTCAAATAACAAGAATGTTTGATAAAGAACTTCATAAGGAATATAGCTTTACTGCATACTTAGAAAAATTATTACCTAAAGTAAAAGGTAAAGATATAGACTTAGAAGGAAAGTTAAAATTAGAATTTTATAAACTAGAAGAAAGCTTTAAAGGAGATATTTCATTAAATCCACAAAATGTAGAATCAGTTTTAGTTAATCCAAAGTCAATTGATACAGGTATGAAGGCAAATGATGAAGAAGCTACACTAGAAGAAATTATTTCTAGAATTAATGAAAAGTATCAAGGAATATTCACTGAAGGAGATAGGGTAATAGTAGAAACCATTTATAAGAAGTGTGTAAAGGGAAATAAAGCACTAAAAAAATATGCTGAAAATAATGATTCAGAAGTATTTGAACAAAGTATATTCCCAGAAGAATTTAAGAAAATAGCTCAAGCCTGCTATATGGAGAGTATGGGAGCGTTCTCTAAGCTATTTGAAAATAAAGATTTTTACAATCAAGTTATGGTACAAATAAGAAGAGATATTTATAAGGAATTAAGAAATAGTTCAGTTTAAGATTAGTAAAATAATAAGTATCTCTAGCAAGAGATAGATATAAAGTAATGGACACATTAAGGTAAACTAAGTAAACATAATATTTAGTTAAGATAGAATGTGTCCATTTTATTAAATACTTAATATCAAAGGAGGATATTATGTTTGATAAATTTCGAATGAAGGATGTTTTAGAAAAATACAAAAAAGATTTTGTTAGCATCCAGTGGCAGAATGAGAAATATAAATGGGAAGCAGTAAAATGCTTTCAGGATAATTGGGATATAAATTCTAAAGATTTTCCAGTGATGCTTGAGAAGGCATTATCGAAAACATATAATTTACTTTCTTCAATGAATAACTTTCCACGTGCAATGATTGAGTCCTTTGCTAAAATGGCACCAGAAGAGGTTAGAGCTATGTATATTAATCTATATAATGAGGATATTGATGTTGTAGAACGTATTGAGAGTTTTAAAATGCAATCAGAAATTTTGCTTGAGAAGTATGGCAATGGAGCCAAGCAGCATTATCAGTTTGAAAATGCAATAAGTATATATTTATGGCTTCGTTACCCAGATAAATATTATATTTATAAATTCGGTGAAGTAAAAACTGTTTCAAATGAACTTCAAAGTGATTATACATTTAAAAAGGGAGCCTATGCAGATAATATTCGTAATAGTATTAATTTTTATAATGAGATTTGTGATGAGCTACAGAAGGATAATGAACTAATTAATTTATTAAAATCTCAACTTACAGATAAGTGTTATAAGGATCCATTACTTAAAACCTTAACTATTGATGTTGGTTTTTATATTAGTAGAACTTACTCAGGTAAAAAGCCAATTGATTCTGAAGAGTGGTTTCCAGTAAACTATTCACCTAATCTTACTAAAGATAAATGGTTAGAATTACTTAAAGATAGAGATGTGTTTACAGATAGTAGCCTTGAAATAGTGAAAAGAATAAAGGACTATGGTGGCATGGCAACTTGTACTCAGCTTTCAATTAAATATGGAGAAACTAAGAATTTTTATAATTCAGGTTCATCCTCTCTTGCTAAACGAGTTGCAGAAAAAACAGGATGTCCTGTAATGAAAGAGGATAATGATAACTCTAAGTGGTGGCCTATTTTATATATTGGGAAAAAAGCAGATAAAAATACAGATGGAAGTTATATTTGGAAATTAAGAGATGAACTAAGTGAAGCACTTGATGAGATTAATTTAGAAGGTGTACAACTTTTTGAAGAAAAGAAAGAACTAGCTACACAGGGATATTGGTGGCTAAATGCAAATCCTAAAATATGGAGTTTTTCTGATAAAGCAGTTGGGGAAGTCCAATCATATACACTATATAATGATAATGGAAATAAGAGAAGAATATTTCAGAATTTCCTAGATGCTAAGGCAGGAGATATGGTTATAGGTTATGAGTCTAATCCAGTAAAGCAAATTGTAGCCATAGGTAAAATTACTTCAGAGCAAGATGGAGAAAAAATTTATTTTGAAAAAATAGAAGGCCTTTCTGTACCAATTGATTTTAGTACTTTAAAGAACTGTCCTGAATTAGAAAATATGGAGTACTTTATATCACCACAGGGAAGTCTTTTTAAGCTAACCAAGGGAGAATATGACTTTATTATGGATATTATTAGAGAAGCTAACCCTATTGAAAATAAAAAAGAAAAATTAAAAGCATATAATAAAAAGAATTTCTTAGAAGAAGTTTATATGGATGAGCAGAAATATGATACCTTAGTATCACTATTGAAAAATAAGAAAAATTTAGTTTTACAAGGTGCTCCAGGTGTAGGTAAAACCTTTGCTGCAAAAAGACTAGCATACTCAATGATGGGAGTAGAGGATGATAGCCGTATTGAATTTATACAGTTTCATCAGAATTATTCTTATGAAGATTTTATTATGGGATATAAGCCAAAGGATGATGGTTTTGAATTAAAAAATGGCGTTTTCTATAAGTTTTGTATGAATGCTGCTAACCACCAAGAAAAAGATTACTTCTTTATTATTGATGAAATTAATCGTGGAAATATGAGTAAAATCTTTGGTGAGCTTTTAATGCTTATAGAAAAAGATTATCGTGGAACAAAAGCAACTCTTGCCTATAGTGGTACAACATTTAGCGTACCAAAGAACCTGTATATTATAGGAATGATGAATACTGCAGATCGTAGCTTAGCTATGATTGATTATGCTTTACGTCGTAGATTTAGTTTCTTTGAAATGGAACCAGCCTTTGATTCAGAGGGCTTTAAAAAATATCAAGCTAAATTAAATAATGATACCTTTGATGAACTAATTGATAAAATAATTGACTTGAACAAATCAATAAGAAATGATGATTCTCTAGGAGAAGGTTTCTGTATAGGACATAGCTATTTCTGTGGACAAGAAATTTGTACAGAGGAATGGATGAAGGAAGTTGTATATTATGATATTATTCCAATGCTTAAGGAATACTGGTTTGATGATAAAAATAAAGTTCAAAGTTGGGAGAATATCCTAAGTGGTGTATTCAATGACTAAGGATAAAGGGATCTTCATTAAGAATATTTACTATATGCTAACATATGCCTTTCAGGTTCTTAAGCAAACAAATTATGATGAGATTGCATCAGAAGAATTTGAAAAAATATCTGACTTATTTGCAGCAATATTAGCAAAGGGAATTTCACAACAATTAAAGCAAGGTTTGCATAGAGAGTATATTACAAAGAGTCAACACCTATCAGTAATGAGAGGGAAATTAGATATTTACGGAACTATTAATAACAGAATCCAGAATAAACTTCTTCTTTCCTGTGAGTTTGATGAGCTTTCAGAAAATAATATATTTAATCAAATATTAAAGACCACAGTAAGTATATTACTTAAGGATGATTCTGTTGCAGTATCTAGGCGTGGTGAACTGAAAAAAGTTATGATGTTTTTTGATAATGTTGACATAATTGAGCCTACTACAATCCGTTGGGACAGGCTTAGATTTCAAAGAAATAATAAGAATTACGAAATGTTAATAAATATCTGTTATTTTGTTATAGATGGAATGCTTCAAACTTCACAAAAAGGAGTTTATAAGATGGAAACTTTTTCTGATGAACATATGGCAAAGTTATATGAGAGATTTATATTGGAATATTATAAACAAAACCATAAATATTTAAGTGAAGTAAAAGCAGCTCAAGTTAAATGGAATCTAGGGGAAGATGCAGATAAAGCTGTTATAAAGTTTTTACCTGTTATGCAAACAGATATATTTTTAAGATTTGAAGAAAAGATTTTGATTATTGATGCAAAATATTATGGAAAGACAATGCAGAAGCAATACGATAAGTACACATATCATTCTAATAATATGTATCAAATTTTTACCTATGTAAAAAACTATGACGTTGAAAATAGTGGGAATGTATCAGGAATGCTACTATATGCTAAGACAAATGAGGCAGTTACACCAGATGCTGAATATCCTATGGGTGGTAATAAGATTAGTGTAAAGACTTTAGACCTAAATGTGAACTTTAATTTACTGGCAAAACAACTTGATAAGTTTGTAGAGATACATTTTGGAGTTACTAATAAATAAAAGTGATTAGTTTTAGATATATAAATTATATAAGATATTAAAGATTACTAAGAAGATATTAAATAAGTAGATTAATAATTTTAAAAATTAGGAAGTGCATCAAAAATATTAGATATAATATTTTTGATGCACTTAAATGATTATCCATTTATTTTAAATTTTTTACAAAAGTCATTAACAACCCTGACTACAATATCATCACAATTAGTTTTTTCATTAACATCATTAACAAATAATCCTACTAAGTTTCCAAAAACAGCTCCAGTAGAATCGCTATCACCTTTATGATGTATTGCTAATTTTATGGCTTTATTTAAATCCTTTGTTTTTTCATAAAATAAAGCTGAATAAACTGCAATTGCTAAACACTCTTCTGCAACCCATCCTTCTCCTAGAGAATCATATGGATTTTTATCAGGATTATTAGATAAATACAAGGCAGAATCTAGTAAATCTATTATTTCTTCAGTATTTTCAATTTCTTTAAGATATTCAATTGCTCTTTTTGTAGCTTCTTGAATTGATAAATTTTCCTTTAGAATAATATTAATCATATAGGCAAAAATACCAGAGCTAACTGCAGAATAGTAATGATCATGAGTTATTAATGAATCTTTATAGGCTTTTTCATAAGCTTCTACAGAATCACAATTTAACATTCCATAGGGAGCACTTCTAATTAATGCTCCATTTCCTTTAGAGTCATTTTTTTCTCTTTCATTGTTATAATAAAGTTCTTCTAAGGATGATATGCATGTACATCCAGGAGCCATTTGTTTATGCATTCTTGTATCTTTATAAAACCAACACATTGGGTTCTTTATATCATTTCCATATGACTGTGTACAATACCATTCTATAAGTGCTTTTTTAACATTTCCTTGAGTTAAACCTTCCATTACAAATAGTGTCATTTGTGTATCATCTGTAATTTCATAATTATCATATATTACATTATCAAAGTCCTTAGTTTTAAATTCCAGGGGCTCACCTAAGGCATCACAAAGAGCTCCCATTTTAATGCTATTCATAATTCTATTCATAATAAATTCACCCCAAATATTATATAAATTAATTATAATTTAATGATAGTTTATTAATTTTCCTAAGTCAAAATAAAGAGAAAATATTATTAAAAAGTTATAATTTTACATTATAATTAGAAGTAAAGATATTATTTTTAATAAGAAAAATCTATTGACTCTTCCCTTAGAGGAGGGAGTATTGTTAATTTAAGGAGATGATATTATGTATAGGATTGGAGAATTTTCTACTTTAGCTAAAACAACAATAAAAACATTAAGATATTATGAAAAAGAAAAGCTTCTAATTCCAGCCTTTGTTGATGATAACGGTTATAGATATTATGAAACAATTCAACTTAAGGATCTGGCTAAGATTATTTCCTTAAGACAAATTGGCTTATCAATTCATGAAATTAAGGAAGTATTAGAGGGAAAATTACTAGAAGATATTTTAATGTCTAGAAAAGAAAAAGTGGAAGAGGAACTAACAAATTGCAAATATCAATTATCCAAAATTAATTATTTATTGGAGGGAAGAGACATGAGTTACGAGGCTATTTTAAAGGAATTACCAGACTACACAGTGTATTATAAGGAAGGGATAATAGAAGACTACAGTAAATTAACAGAGTTTATTTTAAGTAGTGGGAATGAATGTTTAAAAACTAATCCAGATATTAAGTGCATTAAACCAGATTATTGCTATGTTAATTATCTTGATGGAGAATATAAAGAAAAAGACATTAAAATAAGATATGCACAAGCTGTAGAAAAAGAAGGTATACCTAATGAAACAATTAAGTTTATGAAATTAAATAAAGTTGAAGCTGTTTGTATATATCATAAGGGTTCCTATGATTTATTACCTGATGCTTATAGTTTTATAATGAAATATATTGAAGAAAATGGCTATGAAATAGCAGAAAGTTCAAGGGAAAGATATATTGATGGTATTTGGAATAAAGAAAATGTAGATGAATGGCTTACAGAAATACAAGTTCCAGTTAGGAAAAAATAAATCTAAAAAATATATATTTTTAATAAAGGAGCTGCTACTATAGCTCCTTTTTATAATGAAAATACTAAGGCTAAAGAATTTATAATTGTTGATGATTTATTATATGCTTAGGACTTTGTAAAAAGGTATAAATGTTAAACTATATATAACAAATATTTTAGATATTAGAATTAATTTATATAAAAATATTGATTTTCATTATTAATTATACTATAAGTCGTCTTACAATTATGATATAATACATAGTAGTAAATGACTTAGGAGGAAATATTAATGCAGGATGAAAAGTTATGTCCTATTTGTAAAAATCATTGTAGTTTAACTAAACCAAAATGTGGACGTGGTAAAAAATATGCAGAGACAATAGAATTACCAATTAAGTCTAATGATAAAGATAAAAAATCTAAACATATTTATAAATTAAAAGACTATGAAAAATCAAATATTGATGAAAACCTTAGTAAGATGGAGGATAGTGGTTTAATTAAACGTACTGATAGTAAAAAAGATAAAAGAAGCATGGATATTAAGTTAACAAAAGAAGGTAAAAAGGAAGCAGTATTAGCAGGTGCTCAAATGGCAAGTTTACATAGTGAGATGTTTTCTTGTTTGGATATTACTGAAAAAGAGCAATTTCTTTCTATTCTTGAAAAATTAAGTTTAGATTGGGATAGCCGTTACTTAGTAAAGAATTAAATAAATTATATATTTTCCTTTAATGACTTTTATGCATTATAAAAGTCATTAAAAGAAAACAATACGAGGTCTAGAGTGTTATTGGCTCTAGATTTTTTATTTATATAGTAATAGACAACAGATTTATATATAATTATATAATATAGTATAATAAGGGGAGAGAGGTGGGATTATGGTAAAGAACAAAAAAACTATTATCTTAATTGTTTTAATAGGTTGTTTAATCATGGGATTTATAGATGCAGTTATTAGGCCAGATTATCTTGTAAAGTCCTTTATAAAAATTATACTTTTTTCTATAATGCCAATTATATATTCAAGATATGATAAGGAATTAAATTTATCTTCTTTATTTAAGGTAAAAAGTAAGAGAGAAATTATTATTGCACTTTTAGCAGGACTAGCAGTTTTTTTATTTATTTTAGGTGCTTACTTAATTATTGGAAGATTCTTTGATTTCTCAAATGTTACCTCATCTTTATCAGAAAATATAGGTGTGGATAAAGAGAACTTTATTTTAGTTGCAATATATATTTCCTTTGTTAACTCTTTATTAGAGGAGTTCTTTTTTAGAGGCTTTGCATTTTTAAAGTTAAAGGAAGTATCAACTAGGAAATTTGCATATATTTTTAGTGCTTTAGCCTTTGCTTTGTATCATGTTGCTATGATGATAGGCTGGTTTGATATAAGCTTATTTATCCTAACTATAGGTGGATTATTTATTGGAGGATTAATATTTAATTACTTTAATGAAAAATATAAAAATATTTATGTTAGTTGGTTAATACATATGTTTGCAAACTTTGCTATTAATTATATTGGTTTTATGCTGTTTAATATTATTTAAAGGATTGTGTACAATAATAATTTAAAGTAATAATAAACTCCAAGTAGAGAATACCTAGTTTCTACTTGGAGTTTAAATTTAATATAATTATTTTTAGAAATAAAGATTAAGAATTATATCCTTATTCTAAAATCCAATCTACTTTTACTGGTATTAGACTTGTTTCATTTGTTGTTTTATTTCTTATTTTAAATACAAAAGTTCCATTCTTAGTAAATGTATAGTTTTTATTTCCATTATTATTAACAACTTCTAAATTGTCATTAAGTGCAAGAAATACTGTTACTGGATTACTTATTTTACTAGCATTTGTGCTATTGAATAATACAGATACTGTATTTGATTGAGTTCTTTGGCTTATCCATTGTATAGATACAGGAGTTCTACCAATATTTCCAACCTTATCTCTATATTCAAATGCAAAATCAGTATCGCTATTAAATTCTTTAACACCATTTTCAGTATTAATATTTATAAGCTCTTTATCTGTACTTACTAATCTAGCAACTACAGATGTGTTATCTTCTGAAACATCATATTCAACTGTAGCAACAGGTGCAGTCTTATCAATCCAAGTTACTGTAGCTTCAGCAGTCTTTTCAGATCCATCTATACCTTTATATTTAAATGTATGTGTTTTATTTTCAGTAAAGGTATGTGTATTTTCACCAATTATTTCACAACCATCTGCTACTTCAATAGTTGCTGTAACATTTTGGTTTGTAGCTTCTGTATTAGAGTAAGTAATAACAGGCTCTGGTGAATATTTCTTAGTGCTATCTTCAAAGAAGTTAAGCATCTTACCACTAAAGTATTTATTTGTTTCTTCTGAATAATTACCATAAGTACCAGTTGCAACAACCTTAATATATTTAGTTGCTGTAGGCTTGTCTAAGTTTATAGTTTTTGTATCTCCATTATTAGCTAAATTACTAGCACTTCCTGATTTTACCCAAGTTTCTCCATCAAAACTTGTATATATTTCTGCATTCTTTAATCTACCATTAACACCAGCTGGTACATATTCAACTGATGTAATATATTTTATGTCATTTAACTTAACTGTAATAAACTTTTTATCATTGGTTGCATTAAATAAAGTATGCCAAGATGTATTTGCAGTTCCATCAATACTATTTTTTGCTGCATGACTAGTTGAAGTAGATTGTTGAGAGGAATATCCTGCTAAAGTAAGGTTATCTATAGAAACATATTTTCTTGTATCGGTATCTGTATCTTCATTAAAGGTATATTGTCCAATATCACTTTGAAGGTATGTGCCATTTGCTTTATATCTTACTTTAGTTACTTTATAACCTTCAATTCTCATTTCACTTGTATAATCTTGCCAAGTTTCACCGCCATCTAAACTAATTTCTAAGTTATTAGTTTTACCAATTAAACGATTTTCTAAATCGTTCTTATATAAGGAGTTATTATTAGTACTTGCTTGTTTCTTGATATCTATAGTATAAGTATCTTCAGTACCTACTAAGCCAACCACAATATCATTGTTTTCATTTATGCTAGCTATTTCTTCTTCACTTAGGTTGATAATATGATCATTAGTTTCTTTCCAGCTATTTTTACCATCTAAACTATATCTAACTCTTATTTCAGAGTCATCATATTTAGAGTTTATAACAATTTTTTTAGCATTTTCACCATCAAATGAGAAGCTTGCTAATGGAACTGAGTTTTTACCTAATAAGCTATTTGCCATTGTTCTGCAGTGATTACTTTGAATACTTTCTGCTGAAGTAGCCTTAGCAGCTTTATTTAAAGCATTAGTCTTTAATAAATCAAATTGTACAATATGTGATGGCTCTGTTATATTATTTTTAATAAGATTTAAAATGTCTACTAAAGGTAATGGATAATATGTATATGCATCAGTAATTTTCTTAGCAAGTTGTAAGTAATCACTGCTTGTCTTATTATCTTGTGTTTTATAAGTGTTTATTAAGCCAACCATAGAATCCATATTAAAGTTTTGTATTTCTAAAGCTTTATTATATATTTCTTCTTTCTTTTCTAAGTTATCATAACTATCAGCTAATAAGTTTAATTCTAAAGCTTTAACATAGTTATCATAATCATTAAGTGCAGCTTGAGATAATAAAATATAACTTACTTGATAGTAAGAATCCCAATTAGTAGATCCCCATCCTAAAGGAAGACGTTCACCTTTTTCAGATTGTGTATAACCTGAAACATCATTATATATATTCCAATATCCTCTACCTTGATTATCTTGAGAATAAACAAGATATGCTGCATGGCCTGGTTGACCTATAACAGCTGCTGGAATTCCAAATACTTCATTTAAATTAGTACCAGTCTTTGAGATACCTCCACAAACAGCACCTTCTTCGAATACCATCCATAATTTTGAGTGACCAGTAGCACCATAAGTTATGTTTTCTAAATTATATTTATCATTCCATTTGGCTTTATTTTCTTCTGAATAATAAATAGACTTATTGTAATTATAACCAAAAGTATATCTAATATATTGATATGGGTCTAAATTATAAGCACTATTTCCTTTTGGATATTTTCTTGCATGATTATTTAACCATACTATTTCTTCATCATCTATTTGAGCGTCCATTACCCATCTCATTAATTCAACAGGTAGGTTTTTAAACATTTCATTATTATGTAATTTGTTATTTAGATATAAATCCTTATATATTTTATAACGAGTTACTGCATCAGATGTAGGACCTCCTCCAGTCCATAATTTAATGTTTTGAGAGTGACTTATTGCTAAAGATATTATCATTTTCTTATATAAGCTTCCATTAGTAAAATCCTTTAAGTCTTCTTTATAAGCTTTATATAATTTTGATAAAACATTAATTGATTGTAAGTATGAACCTTCTACTTTACCACCTGTAATATATAATTTTAAAGCCTCTTTATCATTAAGGAACCAATTTAAGGCTTCTTTATTATCTTCTGATAATTTATAGAATGATTGTAATGTTTGATATCCTATTCTACTTACAAATGCTCTTTTTAATATTAAGTCTTCATTTTGAGTTAGATTTTCCTCAACACTTTTTTGTTTTAAAATATTATCGTATTCAGAAACCTTTAATATACTTTTTAATTGTTCTGAAGATATATCATAATCTTTTTTTACGATTCTTGCATCACCATAAACTGCATGATCTCTAGCATTATTTCCATTATCATGAGCATATAATTTTAGATATCTAGCATTTGATATATCAATATTTACATAAGCAGCTTCTTTATCAGCAGTTAAAACATCTGTAACGTGAACTTCTGTCCAAGTTACTCCATCAGTAGAAGTTGAAATAGTAAATTTAGCGCCATTTCCACCACCTTTCATAGAATTATCTAATCCTAAATAAGATACGAATCTAGTATATTCACTAGAATAATTAGATAAATCATAAATTAGAGTTGATGTTGCATGAGCTCCCATACCTTTTTCAAATTGTACTATTTCTCCATCTACAACTAATTTAATTTTACTACCATTAGTGTTTGTATCTTTAGTTATTGATTTGTAAGCTGTATTTGACTTAGAAGTATCATATTCTAATTCAGATAAATATAAATAATCTTTATTTTTTTCTACTGAAGTAGTTGAATAAGCGTTATTTAGCTCATCAGCCAATACTTTTTTACTATTACTTGCATAAGGGTTTAAAATCATAGAAACTGCAGTAATACTAGCAAGTAAAAATGATATGGTTTTATTTTTCATAATATTCCTCCTTGTATAAATCTTAAATTTTGTTAACTTATAGGAATATTAATCTTCTCAATTTAAAGAAACATAACAATTTTTTTATAAATGATTACAGAAAATAGAGAAGAACAAGGAACGAAACAAATATTAGATGTTCTCAATGGTATTAAATTAAGTTATGTAAGTTTTATTTAGATATGTAGATTTATAAAAAAATCAATGTATATTTGCTACTGACTAATAAACATTTAAACTTTGGTATAAGTATAAAAATGAGTTTAATTTCTTTGAAAAAGCTAGGAATAGTATTTTTTATTTTATAATAATTTGATTATATGTCATGGTTTCTTAAAGAGGTTTATACCTAAAGAAGTAGCAAGATTTACTAGAGATGATATAATTAAGAATTCATGGCTTAAAGATATATAATATATTTAAATATCTTAATTAACTGCATGAAAAAATATTTTATTATGGTTACTTACTATAGTCAAATATATATAAACTTACATAATTATTAAAGAATGAAAATTTCTAAAATTTATTAAGTCATTGTTTTATATTAGCTTAAAGAATCTTTGATATTCTTTAATATATTAGCTAATATAAATTTTAATTACATAATAAGTTAACATACTTTGAATAAGTTTTCTTGCTTGGTTTATTGGGTTATATATCCTCCTTTCTATAAAGAAATCTAAAGTAGTTTTTATTAATTTATACACAATACATATACTATTTATATAATATACATATCTTATTTATATTAACAAAATGTTAATAAACAATCAATATTTTATGATAAAATTATGTTAACATGGAAAATTATGTGGTGCTTTTTACAATAAAAAGAGTGAAAAATATATAGGGGAGAGATTTATATGCCATTTGAAATAATTCGTAATGATATAACAAAGGTTAAAGTTGATGCAATTGTAAATGCAGCCAATACTTCATTGCTTGGAGGGGGAGGAGTAGATGGAGCAATTCATGCAGCAGCAGGTTCAGAGCTTCTTAAGGAATGTATTACTCTAGGGGGATGTAAGGTTGGAGAAGCAAAGATAACTAAGGGATATAACTTACCAGCTAAATATATAATTCATACTGTAGGTCCAATATGGAGAGGTGGAAATAATAATGAGGAAGAATTACTAAGAAATTGTTATAAAAATTCACTTCAATTAGCTAAAGACTATAAATTAGAAAGCGTAGCATTTCCCTTAATATCAGCAGGGGCATATGGATATCCAAAGGATAAAGCTATAAAGATTGCTATTTCAGTTTTTAGTGAATTTTTATTAAAAAATGATTTAAATATTTATTTAGTTATTTATGATAAAGATACATTATTAATATCTAGTAAGTTAATTTCATCAATAAAGCAGTACATAGATGATAAGTATATAGAAGAACATCCTGATTCAAGAAGAAGATATAGTGAAAATTATATATGCGAAAGTAAATGTGAAGTACAATATGAGGAAATACAATCTATAAGTAATAGAAGCCTTGAAGATTTGATGAATAATATAGATGAGACTTTTTCAGAGATGTTATTACGTTTAATAAATGAAAAGAATATGAATGATGTAGAAGTTTATAAAAGAGCTAATATCGATAGAAGACTTTTTTCTAAAATTAAAAATGATAAAAACTATAAGCCTAGTAAGTCAACTGCAATTGCATTTTCTATAGCCTTAAAGCTAAATTTAGATGAAACAAAAGACTTACTTTTAAAAGCAGGATTTGCCCTATCCCATAGCAGTAAATTCGATATTATTATAGAATACTTCATCGAAAATAAAAACTACGATATATTTGAAATAAACGAAGCCCTATTTGACTTTAACCAAAGTATCTTAGGCTCATAATACTAAATAATTATAAAAATAAAAAAGTGGATATAAGAGTAATCTTACCTCCACTTTTATTTAATTTCCAATAGATTAAAATTACAAATTATACTACTTCTCTTTTAAAATAAAACCATGTTCCATCTACACCTGCTAATTCCCAACCTTCTTTA
This sequence comes from Clostridium sp. SGI.024, assembly GCF_050315195.1. Taxonomy (NCBI): domain Bacteria; kingdom Bacillati; phylum Bacillota; class Clostridia; order Eubacteriales; family Clostridiaceae; genus Clostridium; species Clostridium sp. SGI.024. Next base: position 50,739 of record NZ_JBNPON010000008.1, read on the forward strand.
CCAAGTATATTTAATTTTTCAGCGATCTCCTTGTTATATGGGGCCTTATCTGATTTTAATATGCTCTTTAGTTCAATTTGGATTTTTTCTACTTTGTATTCGTACTGTTTCATAATATATCCCTCCAAAATTAAATTTAATTCACCTTAGCTTTTAACTTTTTTAGTCATTTTTGAACCTAGAAACGGAGCAAGTGGAAGTAGACTCGCCTTTAATTTTTGCTATATTGAGATTATTCACCATTAAGAACTCTCTTTAGAGCTGCATCTATAGTATCAGTATCTTCTGGATATTTTATATATAAGAATGATGATTCTGCAACAGCAGCAGCATATGAGGTTTGCACTGATTGTTTAACTTTAGGATCATCAATAGAATCAATATAATCCTGTTGACGCTTTTTAGCTTCTTTAATTATTATATAGTATTCTTCTTCAGTTAAGCCTTGTTTTACCTCTTCATTAGCATTTTGTTGTGTATTTTCTTCAGGTGTATCTTGTGTATCTGATTTTACATCCTCATCTTCTAGTTTGCTTTCTACTGTAGTTTCAACAGAGGGAGATGTGGTTTTGATACTTTCTTCTTGAGAACTTTCAGTGCTGATAACAGCTTGACTTGTACTTGTTTTAGAAGAATTATCTTCCCCTGCTGAATTACTATCATTTCCACATGAAACAAATAATAGAGATAATAACAATACTCCTAATTTCAAAAATAACTTTTTATTCATTTTACATCTCCTAACAAAATACATACTATATATTTTATTACTATTACTAAATATCTTTTAATATTATTATAACACTATTTACCAATTACATTTATATGTATTTTAATGTGAGGCTATGTTTTATTTGAGTTTTGAAAAACACTAATTTTTTTTAAAAAGTTATATTACTTCTATTTTGTGGAATTATATCTCAAATAAATATATAATAAAAATATACATTAATTAGCAATTGTATTAAATTGTGGGTTAGAAATATGAATATTGAGGTGGAAGAATGATTAACTATAAGGAGATTGATTCGTCAATCATTGAAGAAGTAAAAGAATTATATAGAAAAAATTCTTGGAATGCATATTTAAAAAATGACGAGAAGTTAATAAGGGCTTTTAATAATTCACTATACACTGAAGGTGTATTTGATGAAAATAAATTAATAGGAATAATTAGATGTGTTGGTGATGGAGAACATGTATTAATGGTTCAAGATTTGCTTATTGACCCTGAGTATCAGAAACGAGGTATAGGAACATATCTTTTTAAATCTATATTACAAAAATATTCTAAGGTGAGAATGTTTTTGGTTTTAACTGATATTGACGATGTAGTAGATAATAAATTTTATAAAGCATTTAATCTAAAAAAATTAGAAGATAAGAATATTATAGGCTATATTAGATAAACTAAAAATTCTTAGATAGATTTTAATTTAATGATTAGATTTATATTAACAATCTTAAACTACTGCGAATTAAAAGTTGATAAATTAATTTTATCAACTTTTATGCTTTCCATAAATATAAAAGGATATAAATATTGTATGACGGTGACTTGGAGCTTGCTACGGAACAAGGAATACAATATTTATATCATTTTAAAAGTGTCGCTTTTGGGGCGACCAAAGTTCTTTTAGAACATGCTATCCTTAAATCATAAAAGGTGATTGGAGGAAAAGGGTATGAAAAATAATTTAACAGAATTAGTATTTATTTTAGACAGAAGTGGATCAATGTGTGGACTTGAAAAGGACACTATAGGTGGCTTTAATTCAATGCTTGAAAAACAAAAGAAAGAAGAGGGACAAGCTATTATAACAACTGTATTATTTGATAATAAGTATGAGTTATTGCATGATAGAATTAATATTAAAGGAATATCTCCTATAACAGAAAAAGAGTATTATGTTAGAGGTACAACTGCATTATTAGATGCTGTAGGAAGAACTATAGAAAAGATAGAAAATGCTCATAAACATACTTTAGAAGCTGAAAGACCAAGTAAAGTTTTATTTGTAATAACTACAGATGGTATGGAAAATTCAAGTACAAGATATAATTATGAAAAAATAAAGAGGATGATAGAAGATAAGAAAAAAGAATTTGGATGGGAGTTTATTTTTCTAGGAGCAAATATTGATGCTGTAAAAGCAGCAGAAAGCATAGGAATATCAGAGGATAGAGCAACTAATTACAACTGTGATAGTGAAGGAACTAAGCTTAATTATGAAGTAATAAGTGAAACTGTAAGTTCTATAAGAGCTAATAAGGCTATAAATAAAAATTGGAAAGATAAAATAGATAAAGATTATAAAAAACGTGGTGCAAAAAGGTAAAACTTAAGGCTAAAGTACTTGATAAAATTAATGAAATAGACATTAATTTTATCAAGTAAAATATTATTCTAACTCGTAAACATCATTTTCTCCTGTATAACCACAGATACCCATACGTGGAGAATTAGTTATTTTTATAAATAAAGTTTCTTCAACTTCATCATCAGATAAATTTTTTATACAATCATCGCATAATAGTTGATAATCTGAATATTCGTAGTCAGTTAGAAAATATGTAGCATCTTTTTCACATTTTTCACAAATAAATTCTTTTTTATTATTTCTAGCTAGTAAAGAGATATCTTCCAATGAATTAATTCCAGTATATTTGTCTACAACTTTGATTTTTAATGTAGTAGTACTTCCAAAATCATATTCATGAGTAAAAGTGGAGCCTTTTTCTATAACATCAATAAGTTTAAAACTACTCATTTCTTCATTAACATCAAAATCATCAAAAAGGTATATATCCTCATCACTAAGAACTTTATCGTAAATAGTATTATCAATTTTAAAAGAACTTAGGTGGCCACAACATTCAAGCCAAATATTTCTTAAAAAATCATCTAATGCATCTAAAGTTGTGGTAGCTTTTACTTGCAAATAAAGCCAATAATTTTTATCATAAATATCTTCTACTCTAAGTAAAAAGTATTTTGTTTTTCCATTACCAAGATTATTACAGCTTAATAAATGCTTAACCATGCCTGATTTAGTAAACTCTTTTCTACATAAATAGCATTTTCCTTTATTTTTTGAAGATACCATAAATTTACCTCACTTTCTGTATATAGTTTATATATCATAAGATAATATCTTATATTTTTATTATAATCATTTACTAAAGAGTAGAAAATAGTTTGGTAAATAATAAATCATTTTTTAATCATAAATATAGTTATTATAAAGTTTATATTAAAGTTAATAAAAAAAAGTGTAAAATACATACTAATTTATACAAATACAAAATATTTTATATGCTATATAATCATTAAAAAAAATGTAATTGTTTACTAAATTTCTAATATTAATAATTAGGTGCAAAATTCAATAGGGCTTTTATTATCAAATAACGCATATTTAAATATTAAAAAATAAATTATATAAGTTAATTGCTTATTAATTTAAATATAATAAAGGGGATGAGATAATATGAAAAAAAAGGGGATTTATAAAGGTTTAGCTACACTGCTATCTATTTGCATTGGGTTAACTGTAGGTTTTCCTTTAAATGCCACTAAGGTACAAGCTGCTGAAAATTTAGTAGTACAGCCATCAAATGCAGTTTCATTATCAAGGAATGGAAACATATATACTTTTGGTAATGATTTAATTAAAAGGTCATTTAGTGTTGCAGACGGTAAATTAAAAACTGAAAATATTACAAACTATCGTACAAATGGAAGTGATACTGTATTTACACCTAATACAGGTAGTGAAGAATTTGTTATTAATACTTTAGACAATGGAAATACAGGAGAAAGTTATATTCGACCAACACAAAAATTAGTTAATAATGGATGGGCTATTGAATCTGATAGTGTTGCAACAAATGAAGGTACTAATGGAAGTGCTGCTAAAATGTTTGATGGTAATAATAATACATACTATCACTCAAAATATGTTAATGCTTCGGAAAATGAACTTAAATATCCACATAATATTTATGTTGATTTAAAAGAAGTAAAAAATATTAAGTCTATAAGATATCAACAAAGAGTAGATGCTAATGGTAATCCTACTGTAAGTGGACATGTTAAATCTTTCAAAATATATGCAGCTGATACTATGGAAAACTTAAGAAGGGCTACCACACCTGCTTACACTGGAACATTTCAAGATATTAAAGAAAACTATATAAACCTAGATGGAGACGGAGTTACAACACAATTTATAAGAATAGAATTTACTGAAGGATATGATCCTAGTGATATTAATGTAAATAAAAATGTAGCATGTTGTTCTGAGTTTGACTTCTATGAAGATAAAACTGTTAATTTAGGAACAACATTCACTAAAATAACTAGTAATGCTTTATATCTAAAGGGAGAACCTATAGAAAAAGATATAGAAAACGGAAAAACTCTAACTTTTCAATTTAAGCCAGTAACTGTTCGTGGAGTAGAATATACAATTAACGAAGTTATTACAATGTATCATGGAGAATCTTTTATGCGTAAGCATTTAGAGATTTCTGTGCCAGAAGGAAAGGCAGATAAAGCTAAAATTGATTATATTGATTTAGAAAATATGAATATAAATAGTACAGATTTAAAAGCTAATGAATATTGGACAATTCCAGAGCAAAGCAATAATGCATGGATGGCAGGCATGAAGGGAGATTACCTTGAGCTTGGACAACCTTTTTATTTAAGTGCTATGTATTTTGGATGTGAATTTCCACAAACTGAAAATAAAATTAGAAACAACAATGGATTTATTCGTTATCATTATGGTAAGTCTTTAGAAAAAGATACAAAATTTGAATATAATGATAACAATGTAGCAGGAAAAATGACAACTTGGCCAGCAATCCTAGGAGCTGCAAGAAGTAAAGAGTATAATGTTGTACAAAGTGATTTTTACGAATACATTGAAACTATTGCAGTAGAAACAAAGTTCCGTCAACAATATAATTCATGGTTTGATCATATGAAGGATATTTCAGCACAAAATATTAAGCAAAGCTTCTATGAAGTAGAAAAAGGTTTTACTCAACATGGAGTTAATCCTTTAGATTCTTATGTAGTAGATGATGGATGGGTAAATTATAGCTCTTTCTGGGGTTTTAACAATAAATTCCCAAATCAATTATATGATTCTAGTTTACAAGTAGAACAATTAGGCTCTAATTTTGGTTTATGGCTTGGACCTCGTGGAGGATATGGAACTCAAACAACTATTGCCAATTGGATAGCTAATAATAATTTAGGTTCTGTAAATGCTCAATCAGGAAATGATATTAATATTTCAGATGCCAGATATGTAAATAAATTATTAAATGATGTATTTTTAAATTATCAAGATAAATTTAATATTAACTATTGGAAGCTTGATGGAATGTTATTAAATCCATCCACACAAGCATCCGAGTACTATGTAACAGGAAAGCCAGAATATACAATTACAGAAACTTATGAACGTTGGACAGATATGTATGAAAAAATGCGTCAGCAAAGAGGCGGAAAAGACTTATGGATTAACATGACTTCTTATGTAAATCCTAGTCCATGGTATCTACAATGGGTAAATAGTGTTTGGATGCAAAATACAGCTGACGTAGATTTTACAAAGAAATATAATTCTACGGATGAGCAACAAATGCTTACTTACAGAGATAATTCTTATTATGAATTTGTAAAAGAACGTCAATGGCAATTACCATTTAAATATTTCTATAATCATGATCCTGTTTATGGAAATAGAACACATGAAGGAAAAAATAGAAGTGCAATTAGCTTTACAGATAGTGAATTAAGAGAATATCTGTATATGTTAGGAACTAGAGGAACAGCATTCTGGGAATATTACTATAGTTATAATATGTTTAATGATAATAAATGGGATATTAATGCAGAAGCTGCAAATTGGATTGAAGATAATTTTGATATATTACAAAAATCAAAAATGATTGGTGGAAAGCCAAACAATGGATATATTTATGGATATTCATGCTGGAATAATAATGAAGGTATTGTTTCTTTAAGAAATCCATCAGATGTAGAAAAAACAATTACTATAACTTATGATAGGTTAATTGGTGTTAATGAAGGAACAGATAACTTATATGGGAAAGTAGTTATTGGAGATATAAACAAATATCAAAATAATGATATTATGAAATATGGAAAACAAGTTACTTACACATTACAACCAAAAGAAACATTAATTATGCAATATGGAGCAAAAGATACACAAAGTGCTACTATAGATTCAGTACATGCAACTGGGAAAGTATTAGAAGTTGAATTTAATGAAACAATTCGTACTCCTGAAAACAATACTATTTCTGTAGAAGGTAATTCAGTTGAAAGTATGCTTCTTAAAGAAGATTTAAGAACAGTTAAGGTTACATTAGCAAATGAAATTCCAGATACAAGTAACTTTAAAGTTATAGTAAATGGAATAAAAGATATTGCTGGTAATGTAACAAATACAGAAGCTATAGATGATTATTATAAAAATGGTTTTGTTACAAGCATTGTTAATAAGAATCTAGATGGTACTGCTATTAATAAGGGAAGAAATTATTCTATTGATGGAAAAGAAGGATTCTCTATTGCAGGAATAATTAAGACAGATTCTAAAAATGCACAAATAGTACGTCAAGAAGGAAGTTATGTAGTATCTATAGATAATGAAGGTTACTTAAACTTCTCATTAAATGGAGTAACTGTAAATTCTAAATATACTGAGAAAACAATTGTTAATGGTGAAGTAAATGAAAGTGTAAAGGGATTAATTGCAGATAATAAGGAACATCAATTTGCAGCAGTAAAAGAAGTTAATGGAATGCTTAAGCTTTATATTGATGGAAAACTTGTTGCTTCAAAATATGATAAAACAAAAGCAAATCCAGTTATATCTAAGAATAATGTTATATTTGGAGAAGGATTAACTGGTTATGCAAATTATGTAACTGTTTTAGATAAGGCACTAGCATTTGATGAAGTAAAAGACTTAGCTCCTAGCTATGAAAACATAGTAGCAAGAAGTAATAATTCTAATGTTGCAGTAAGTGCATATGATGTAACAAAATCACAAGTAGTTGCAGAAAAAACTGATAGACCTTTCAGTTATTTAAATGATGGAAATAAGAGTTATACATCAAATTATATGGAGCTTACTGATACAGCTGATAGAGCACGTCATTCAAGATATGTTCAAATTGATTTAGGGGCAGAATATGAAATAGATAAATTAAATATGATTCGTTATGTTGATGGAAGAACTTATGGACCAACAGTAATTGCACTTAGCAATGATGTAAATTTTGCTACTAAAAATATAGTATACAATTCAGATACAACTGGAACTGTACACAACCTTGGAGTAGGAACTGATACATTATATGTAGAAACTGCAGCTGGTAAAGATATTAAATTAAGCAATCCAGTTAAAGCTAGATATATACGTATATATGTAAATGGAAATCAAAATGGTGCTACATCTGATCATATAGTAGAGTTTGAGGCATACGCAAAGAACACTGCAAAGGTAAATTCTTTTTATCGTAATGAATAAAAAATAAAACAATAAATTAAATATATAAAATCCTCCTATTGATAAACTTATAAAAAGTTTAGCTTTAGGGGGATTATTTTTCTAGGAGCAAATATTGATGCTTTTCACAGAAAAAATCTTTTTAAAAATGATATCTTCAGGTTAATGTGTAAATAATATGCGGTGGAATTGAAGCAGAATTACTTTTGTGATAAGATAAATTTGTTATTATTACAATAAATTTACATAAAGGGGTAAGCTATGAATAAAAAGAAAAGTGAAGAACAAGAAAAAAAAGAAGACTTAATTGTTAGAATAATTGCTGGAGTTATTATTTTATGTAGTGTAATAGGATTTTCTTACATTTATAGAGATAAAATAGGTGAAATAGCAATAGAGATAGTAAATAAAATGCCAAAAATTAAATTTACGTATAATACTAGAGGTAAAATTAATGAATTTTTAAATAAGAGAGAAGGAAAAACTTTAAATAGTGAGTTTAGTGAAAAGATAAAGTCAGGAAATTTATCAACAGATTATAGTGTTGAACAAGCTATAAGTGATATAGAAACTCTAGGGCTAAATACAATAAATCTACCAGTTGTTATTAATATTGATGATATAACATCAAGTGATGTAAGTATAGATCAAAATAGTTTAGAAAGAGCGAAGATTTTATTGAAAAAGCTTAAAGGTAAGAAGATAAATATTATATTAGAACCATATCCATGGATTGCAAATGGAAGTGCTTATGAAACTGAGCTTAACCCAAGTAATAAAGAAGAGTTTTTTACTAATTGGAAGAATAACGCTATTAAGCCTTTAATAGATGAAATTGCTATTCCTTATAGAGTAGACGCACTTAACATAGCAACAGGTTTTAATTATTTAGAAGATATGGAAGAAGAATTTTGTGATTTAATTGATTTCTCCAGAAATTACTATAAAGGGTTAATAACATACAGGACAAGCTTTTGGACAACAGCTAATTGGAAGGATGAAGCTACTAAAAAGCAAGTTGATGAATTAAATGAAAAGTATAATAATAAATTAAATAATGAAATATTTTCTAAGGTAGATTTTATTTCTATTTCTTCTTATTTTGAGCTAACTGATAATGACACTAACACAGTGGAAAATCTTGTTAGTGCTTTAAGTTTATCACAAAGATATAAAAGAGAACAAAATATTAAGGAGCAAGTTAAGAATTTTTATGATAAATGGAATAAGCCAATTTTCTTAGGAGAATTAGGATTTCCAAGAACAACTAAAGCAGCTGTAGAACCTTGGAATCCTTATTTATCTAAAGAAGTAAACCCACAGGAACAAGCTAACTGCTTTGAAGCATATAGAAGGGTTTATGAATCAGAACCATGGTTTTTAGGATTTTCTATTTTTGCAGTAGGAAATAAAGACGAAGATAAAATGTATTATCCAAGTGAAGAAACTGTTGAAGTTATAAGAAATTGGTTTAATTCAGAAGATAAATAGTTCAAACTAAATAATGATTATATTTTTATTGAAAAAAATTTTATAATAGTAGTGTAAAAACTTTACACTAACATGTGTTTTGGGGAGGATTATTTATTAAAAAACAATACAAACTAACAATAACAAACAATCACTATTAATATTTATTATATATAGGTTTTATGGTAATATTATATTAATGTAGAAAATAATATTATATGTTTTATTTATTAAAGCATTACATAAATTAATACTATATAACAATATTATGGGGGATTATATGAGAAAAGAGAAAAGAAAGTTTAAGTGGCCAAAATACATTTCAATGATCTTTATTATGATTATTATGTATATTTTCGGGACTTTACTTGGCCAATATATACAAGCTATAAAAGCTAGTGGAAGTGGAGCCTTAAGTATTTTATTTGAGATAATTATTTTGATGTTTTGTATTTATGTAGCAATTATTATTCAGATTGCTATTCATGAAGGTGGACATTTGATTGGTGGGCTTTTAAGTGGATATAAGTTTTCTTCATTCAGAATTTTTAATTTTATGTGGATAAAAGAAAATGGTAAGCTAAAATTAAAGAAGCTTTCTTTGGCAGGCACAGGTGGACAATGTTTGATGCTTCCACCAGAATTTAAAGATGGAAAAATTCCATATAAACTTTATAATTTAGGTGGATTAATAATGAATATTATTGCTTCATATATATTTTTAGGATTTTATCTATTATGGACAAATATTAGGATCGTATCTATTTTTTTACTGATGCTTTCAATCGTTGGAATTATTTTTGCCATTATTAATGGTGTACCAATGCAATTTGGTACTATAGACAATGATGGGTATAATGCATTATCCTTAGGGAAAAATAGTTCTGCTTTAAAAGCCTTTTGGGTACAAATGAAAGTAAATGGATTGCTTTCAAAAGGGGTAAGATTAAAAAATATGCCTGCTAATTTATTTTTAAAGCCAAAAGATGAAGAATTGAATAATAGTATTATTGCTTCAAAGGCTGTGTTTGTTTGTAACTATTTAATGGATAAACATAAATTTGATGAAGCAGAGAAGGAAATACATAGGCTTCTTGGAATGGATACAGCAATGGTTGGAATGCACAGAAATCTTATGATATGTGATGAAATTTATTGTAAAGCTATATCTGGAAATAGCAAAGAAGAAATAGATTCATTACTAAATAAGCAGCAAAAGAAATTTATGCAATCTATGAAAAAGTTTCCTTCTGTTTTACGTACTGAATATGTTTATGCCCTCCTTGTTGAACAGGATAAGAATAAGGCTGAGAAAATTAAAAATAAATTTAAGGAAATTAGCTCTACATATCCTTATGAAAGTGAGATTGAAAGTGAATACGAGCTAATGGAGATTGCTAATAATAAAGTAAAAGCATAATAAAAAGAAAAAGACATTCATTAAGAGGGAAAATATGTTTGAATTAATTAATAAATTAGATATAAATATCTTGCATTTTATTAGGAATAATTTTTCAAATCTATTTATGGATAAGCTTATGGTGATTATAACTAGTTTGGGAGATAAAGGATTTATATGGATAGTAATAGGATTAATATTATTAACTGTAAAGAAGTATAGAAAGGTTGGATTTATTTTACTAATAGCTTTATTAATAACATCATTATTAGGTGAAGGAATAGTTAAAAATATAATACAAAGGCCAAGAGCTTTTATAACATATCCAGATATAAGTATAATAATAAATCCACCATCATCATTTTCATTTCCATCTGGACATACTGCATCATCTTTTGCAGCAGCTACAGTATTAGGATATTACTTTAAAAAGTGGAATTATTTATTTTATTTTTTAGCAGCTTTAATTGCTTTTTCAAGGTTATATCTTTTTGTTCATTATCCATCAGATATATTAGTTGGAATAATACTTGGAGTTGCATGTAGTTTACTAACTATTAAAGTTATGGATAAAAGTAAAAATGAAAGACTATTAACTAATTAGTATAATATTTATAGAATAGTTAAGATATTTTGGGATCTTAACTATTTTTTTAATATATTTATTATTTATGTAATAAAAATTAGTTATTGGAGAAAAAGACAAAAAAGTAATTTGATGCAATAAATTTAAAGAAGAATAATACAAATAATATTTGTGTATTAATAGAAGGAACATTATAAATCTAATAATCACAAATAATACCATAAAAAAGGGTTTTGTAAATATCTTGTAAAAATGTTATGATAATAATATATATAAAGTATTTAGCTTTAGCAGAAATGAGGTAATTATTATGGAAAGAAGTAGTGGAATATTAATGCATATTTCATCATTGCCTGGAAAGTATGGAATAGGTACTTTCGGAAAACAAGCCTTTTCATTTATAGATTTCTTAAAGAAAAGTGGACAAAAATATTGGCAGATATTACCGCTTGGACAAACTGGATATGGGGATTCACCATATCAATGTTTTTCAGCTTTTGCTGGTAATCCGTATTTTATAGATTTGGAATTATTAGAAGAAGAAGGCTTACTAAACAAAGGTGATTATGAAAATTTAGATTATGGGAGTAAAGAAGAAGCTGTTGAATATGAAAAATTATTTATAAATAAAAATAAAGTTCTTAGAATTGCTTATGAGAAGTCAAAAGGAAAGTATAAAAAAGAATTGAAGAAATTTATAGATGAAAATAATATTTGGATAGAAGATTATGCTTTATATATGGCAGTTAAGAATCATTTTAATTTAGTTAGCTGGCATAATTGGGATGATGATATTAGGCTTAGAAAAAAAGAAGCTATAAATCATTATAAAAGATTACTTTCAGATGAAATTAACTATTGGATCTTTATTCAATATCTTTTCTTTAAACAATGGAATAACTTGAAAAAATATGCTAATGAAAATGGAGTAAATATAATAGGAGATATACCAATATATGTGGCTGAAGATAGTGCTGATATTTGGAGTAATCCTAAATACTTTAATGTAGATGATGATATGAAACCAATAACAGTAGCAGGATGTCCTCCAGATACATTTTCAGCAACAGGACAATTATGGGGTAATCCTATTTATAATTGGGATACTCTTGAAGAAGATGGCTATGAGTGGTGGATAAATAGAGTTAAAGAAAGTTTTAAATTATATGATGTGGTTAGAATAGATCATTTCAGAGGCTTTGAAGCATATTGGGAAGTTCCATATGGAGATAAAACAGCAGAAAATGGTCAATGGACAAAGGGGCCAGGAACTAAATTATTCAAGGCAATAAAAGATAAGCTTGGAGAGGTGAAAATTATTGCTGAAGATTTGGGAATGATGACAGAGGAAGTAATAAAACTTAGAGATTATACTGGTTTTCCAGGGATGAAAATATTAGAGTTTGGTTTTGGTGGAGAAGATAGCGAGGATTTACCTCACAATTATCCAGTAAATTGTGTAGCTTATACAGGGACTCATGATAACGATACAGTATGTGGTTGGTATAATTCAACAGGAAGTACAGCAGAAATTGAGAAGGCTAAGAAGTATCTTAATTTAACATACGAAGAAGGTATAGCTAGAGGTTTAATAAGAGGAGTATGGGCTAGTACAGCATATTTAGCAGTTACTACTATGCAAGATTTTTTAGGGCTTGGAAAAGAGGCTAGAATGAATTTCCCGTCAACACTAGGAGGAAACTGGATATGGAGAGCCAAAGAAAGTGATATTAACGATAAATTAGCAAAAGAAATTTATGATTTAACTAAGTTATATAATAGATGTTAGATATATAAAATAATCTCCTATAAGGGTGTTATGCCATAATATAAAATAAATAATGAAAATGTAGAATTATTAATATACTTTGGATTAAAGTATCTAAAATAATAGTTTTACATTTTTTTTTGTTTAAATTATTAAAAAAAAATGTTGATAAAATATTCACAAAACTTAAAAATACTTTTAAAATATATATTAAATTACAGTATTATGAAAATTTAATTAATTCTAATTTTTCTATAAATAATTAATTAGGACCTTTTAAGTTTTAAATCATACTTTAATTTAGTTACATTATTTATTTTATTGAAGGAGGATTGTTTTTTGAAAAGTAAGAAGATTTCAGTATTACTTGCTGGGATAATGACGGCCACTATGGTTTTAAATCCTTATGTAAGTACTGTAAAAAATGTATCAGCTACTACTATAGCTACTGATAATACAGCTAATACTACAGATAGCAGCAATAAGAATTCAATAGACATTGAATCAGATTCTACGGAAAATGCTGCTAAAAATAGTGTATACTTATCTAGCTTAAATTATGAGACTAATTCATTTACTAATCATGGTAATATAGTGAAAAATGCTAATACTAATGGTAGCAAAATAAGATTAAAAATTGATGGGGAAGTCATTACTTTTGATAAGGGGATGGGGGCACATGCTACTTCAGAAATAATATATAATATTAGTGAATATTCTAATGAATATACTAGACTTTCTACTTATCTAGGTGTTGACTATAGTCAAGCAGGTAAAGGCAATGGTGTAAAGTTTAAAATCTATACATCAAATGACGCTTCAAACTGGAAGCTTATAAAAGAAACAGAAGTTTTAACAGCAGCTGGAAATTCACTTTATGTGGATTTAAATGTTGCTAATGTAAAGTACATAAAATTACAAGCTGATATGAATGGTAGTAATGCTAATGACCATTCAGTTTATGGGGATCTAAGATTAATCAAAACAGGCTATGATATTAATAGTGAATTATATCAAGGTTTCCAACCATTAACATATTATGATGATATTTTATCTAAAAAAACAGTAGAGGATAATTATAAGAATAACTTAAATCTAGTATTAAAAAGAGAATTTGTAAATAGAATTGGATATAGAACTATACAAAATGCTGTTAAAGATAACAAAGATGTTAAGGAAGCCCTTGAATGGCTAATAAATGACGAAGATGCTTTACAATTATTTATTGAAGCTGGTACATTTCTTAATGGATCAGGTTCAGATGCATTGAATGCACTAAGTAATCTATATAAAAACTATAAAGGTTGCTTATCAGATTCAGAAAATGGATATGTCTATAAAAAAATGTTAATTGCCACTGCTGTAGCATATTCTAAAACTATTAGAACTTATGTTGTAGATTATGGTGGTTCTTTTGTTCAATCAGATCCTGTTAAAAAGTTTAAAGCAATGAAGGACCTTTATGATGAGGGTAAGTTTGTAAGGAAAGAGGAATTTAAAACTTATAACATGGAATTAGTTAGATATGTTATGGATGCTAAAATGGATGATGAAGAAATAAAATGGCTACGTTATTATTCAGAAGATAGATTTCCTAATGATATATCTAAAAGATTAAATGGTTACTCATTTGTTAATTATATTCAACCTAGTTACGGTGATCCTGAATTATATAGTGCAGAGAATAGAGAAAAGTGGGATAAAAAATATAAATTAACACAATATGGTGTAACTTCATATGGTGAAAAAAATAGATTCAAACTTTGGATGGTTATGGAGAAAGGTGGCATTTGTTGGGGTATATCAGGAGTTGGAGCAAATCTTAATGAAGTTCATGGTATTCCAGCAGTAAATGTATATCAACCAGGACATGAAGCTTATTTAGTGTACACACAGAATGAAAAAGGTAATGGATTATGGAATATTTGGAACAATGTAGGTAATTGGTCAAATTCATATACTAGATGGGGAAATAATACAAATTCAGAAGCAAGAATGCTTTTAGGCTGGGGTTGTAAATCCTATAATAAATTTAATAAAAATAATGCAAGTTATATAGTACTAGCTCAAGGTGCTTTAAATAAATATGAGAATTATAAGAAATCATTATTTTATAATTTAATTGCTAATTCTTATAAGAATGGAAGTGCTGAAAGAGAAGAAGCTTATAATAAAGCTTTACAAGCTTTAAATATAAATCTAGATTCTTATGATGGATTAATAGATAGTTATAAAGCTTCAGGTAATAAGACAAGCCAACAATGGACAGACCTAGCAAAAAGGATTATAAAAGCCTATACATATTATCCATTACCTATGGTAGAAGCATTAGATCGTATAATTCCAAATATAACTGACAAAGTGAATTTAGTAGAAATAAATACATTAAAGACTAATGCTCTAAATAGTGCTAAAGATGCAACGGGAATGCAAAGTTTACAACCAGATGTATGTAAGATAGTAGCTAATTCACTATTAGGCAAAAATACTGTAGCTCTAGCATCATTCTCATTTAGTGGTAAATATGCAAATCAAATTAGGTTAAATGAAGATTATGAAAATGTAAACTTAATGGTTAAATATTCACTTGATGGTGGTACTACTTGGAAGCAGTCAGAGAATCATACAATTCAATTAACAGAAGAAGAAGTTAATTCTATAACTGCAGAGAATGATATAAAAGTTGGCCTTGTTGGTAGTGATACTATATATACAATTGATATACAAAATGGTAAAGATGCATCAAATTTATATAGAAATGATTTAGAGAATTTATTAATAGGGGCAGATAATAATTTACAGTATAGTGAAGATAATGGTGTTACTTGGAAGGATTATGTTTCAGGACTAAATAGTGAAACTAGATTTACAGGAAATAAAGTAGTAAAAGTAAGATATAAGGCTTACGATAATTATCTTCAAGGATTAGAAAGTGAATATACTTTCTATGAAGATAAAAATACAGATGAGCAATCTTATTTACAATTAAGACATGTTAAGCTTTATGAATATTCTTCACAAAATAATAATCAGTCTAATGCTGCTATTAATTTAATAGATGGTCATCAAAATACTAATTGGCATACTTTATACAATGGTTCTGATAAGGATAAATTCTATAGTGTAGAATTTGATAAGGTTAGATTTATTTCTAAATTAACATATCTTCCTTCAATGTCTGCTAATGGAAGATTAAAATCTGGAGATATATATACTAGTATGGATGGTAATACTTGGGAGAAGGTTCATTCTTTCACTGATATAGCTAACTCTAATACTTTACAATCTATTATCTTACCTTCTTCAGTACAAGCTAAGTATTTAAAGATAGTAGCTACAGAAACTTGGGGAAATAGTGCTAGTGAAAATAATAAGTTCTTTGGTGGTAGGATGTTAAACTTCTATGAAGATACTACTAAAACTTATATAGCAGAGCCTATTATAGAGTATTCAACTGAGACAACAACTAATGAGAATGTTATTGCTACATTAAAGTTACCTACTAACTTCACAGCAGAAGAAACAGAGTTTACATTTACTGAAAATGGTTCACATATATTTACATATGCAGATTCTAACGGAGTTCAACATACTTTAGAAGCAAAAGTTCATTGGATAGATAAAGAAGCTCCAGATGTACAAGTTCAGTATGATGTTACTGAATCAACTAATGGTAATGTAACAGCTACATTAGTTGGCTTAGCTGAAGATGAAGAAGTAGTAAATAACCATAAGAGTCCTATTTATACCTTTAGTGAAAATGGATCATTTGAATTTATTGTTAGAGATAAAGCTGGAAACGAAGCTAAAGTAGTTGCAGAAGTTAATTGGATAATTAAAGAGAAGCCAGCTCCAAAAGTTACTTATAGCACTTTAGAAAGCACAAAAGAGAATGTTACTGTATCTATAAGTGAATTTTTAGAAGAAGGTTCAACAATAAAAAATAATGATGGGAAGGATACTTATACATTTACTGAAAATGGAACCTTTGAATTTATTGTTGTTGATAAATATGGTAATGAAACTATTGTACCTGTAGAGGTAAATTGCATAGATAAAACTCCTCCAATGGTTGTTTTAAATTATAGTACTATAAATAATACAAATGAAGCTGTAACTGTTACTATAGATGGATTACAAGATGATGAAGTTGTTGTAAACAATGATGGAAATCCTAGCTATACCTTTACTGAAAATGGTGCATTTGAATTTATAGTAAGAGACAAAGCAGGTAATGAAACAAAATCTATAGCTGTTGTAGATTGGATAAAGAAAACAGGAAATGATGGAGAATATACTAATGAAGTATATTCAGAATCTACAGTTGAGTATGCTACTAATGAAGTAACTATTGCATCATCTACTAATAATTCAGAAAATATTAGTGATAACAATGCAGCTTCTAATACTTCAGAGAGCAATAAAGAGAATAAAACTGATAGTAAAACAGAAAATAAAACTGATAATAAAAAAGAAAAAGATGAAACAGAAAATTCTACTTCTGATAGCAAAGAAGAAGAGGATTTATCAAATAATTCTATAAGTGAGTCATTTTCTGCAAAACCAACAACAATAGCAATAATAAGTGTTGCCCTTGCAAGCATAGCTACAGCTATATTTGTTGTAATAAAAAAGTTTTTTAGATAATTAAAATTTAAAAGGATTTTTAGGAAGATTAAGTTCAATTTCACATTGTTCTTAATCTTCTTTATTTATTTTTAGACCACTTCATTCCACAAAAGGCGAAAAAATTGCATTTAAATATAAAAATGGGATTTATTACAAATATATTGTTATAATTTTTTTATTAATAGAGGAGAGAAACTGAGTGCATTGGCATTGAAGATTTAATGAAGCTTTAGCTTAATTTACTGTGAAAGCTTATCTTAGCAAGGTCTTAGCAAGGTCTTAGCAAGGGAACTGAGGAAAATCTTC
The DNA here is from genome assembly GCF_050315195.1 of Clostridium sp. SGI.024. Lineage (NCBI taxonomy): Bacteria > Bacillati > Bacillota > Clostridia > Eubacteriales > Clostridiaceae > Clostridium > Clostridium sp. SGI.024. The sequence goes on from NZ_JBNPON010000008.1 coordinate 68,459, forward strand.
CTCTGAAAGGAGATAATAAATGGATGATGAAATTTTAATAAAACTTATTGGTGGGCCTATATTTATAATTATTATTGTTTTATTATTAATTGTTTTTAATCTTAAGAAAAGAAAACAAGGTAATAATAAAACAATAAATAAAGTAGACTATGGTCAAGTTTATTTTCAGATGACAATTGCAACTTTTGCTGCCATGATTATTTTATGTGATGATATTTATGAATTTTTACTATTTCAAGCTTCACTAATATTTGCATCAATATTAATTAGTAAATATGCTAATGATAAGATAGATAAAAGGTTATAAAGAGTATTTAATTTTTAATATACATTTAATTTTAAGATTAATTTACAATAATTATATATTTTACAACTAAGGGAGAATGAAATGGATAAAGTTTTAATGATAGAAAAGACTAAAGAATTTGTTAAAAAGAAATTATATGGAGAAGGAAGTGGCCATGATTGGTTTCATATAGAAAGAGTATATAACTTAGCTAAATATATAGTAGAAAAAGAAAATGCAGATTCTTTTATTGTTGAAATGACAGCACTATTACATGATATTGATGACTGGAAATTTTCAAAGTCTAATGATATTAATACCACAGTTACGGAGAAATTTCTTAAATCTATACAAGTAGATAAGAATGATATGGAAGCAATAATAAAAATAATAAAAACTATGTCTTATAAAGGTGGGGTTGTGGATTCAACCCAACATACAATTGAAGGAAAAATAGTTCAAGATGCAGATAGATTAGATGCTATAGGTGCAATTGGAATAGCAAGAACCTTTGCTTATGGAGGGCATAAAAATCGACCAATTTACGATCCATCAATAAAGCCTATGGATTTTAAATCCTTAGATGAAGTTAAAAATGCAGAAAATCATACAATAAATCATTTTTATGAAAAACTATTAAAATTAAAAGATTTAATGAATACAGATACGGCAAAGGAAATAGCAGAAAAAAGACATAAGTTTATGGAAGACTTCTTAGAGGAGTTTTATAGTGAATGGAACTTTTAAGTAATGATTTATTAATTAAAATTGTGCATTATTTCCCCTTCTTTTACTTATATTAATATAAAGAGTATAATATAAATAAAAGGGTGATAATTATGAAGGTGCTAATAATGACTATTAACTTAAGAGCTGAATGGGTTCATTCTTTAAAAGAAAAAAGGATGATAGTAAGAAGTATAACTCAAAAACTTAAAAATAAATTTAATATTTCAGTAAATGAAGTTGGTAATCAAGATATTCATAACTATATTACAATTGGTATATCAGGGATTTGTGCTACAAATGCACAATTAGATTCAATATATGAAAATATAATAAATTTTGTTGAAGAAAATACTGATGCAGAATTAATTAATATAAGAAAAGAAGTAATAGTATTCTAAATTTTTTAGCAATAGTTGTTGACATTTAAAGTTAATAAATGTATAGTATTACTATAAAATTTAATAAACATTTTTAAATGTTTCTTATCAAGAGTGGTGGAGGGACTGGCCCTGTGAAACCCAGCAACCTTTAATAGGTGTGATAGGCTTAATTTTTATTGAGCTAAATTACTCATATTAAGTTTGGTGCTAAATCCTGCAGCTTTAAAGCTGATAGATGAGAGAATAAATCAACAAGTGATATTTACACGCACTAGAGAATTTATTCTCCAGTGCGTTTTTTGTTTTTATTTAAGTTCTAGGAGGGACATAAATGATTGAAATTAAAAATTTAACTAAAAAATTTAATGATGTGGAAGTTATAAAAAATGTTTCTTTATCTATAGAAGAAGGTACGATATATGGAATAATAGGGCATAGTGGAGCAGGAAAATCTACTTTACTTAGATGCATAAATGGCCTTGAAAGTTATGAAGATGGCTCAATAAATGTTATGGGGAGAGAAGTTAATGAGCTTAAGGGATATGAATTAAGAGAATTTAGAAAAAAACTAGGTATGATATTTCAAGGCTTTAATTTATTAAATAGAAAAACTGTATTTGATAATATAGCCTTACCATTAGAGGTTTGGGGATTTGAAGAAGAATATAAGGAATATAAAGATAGTTTAGGGGATAAAAAACCTATTAGCTATAGAAGCTACAGAAGAAAAAGAATAAATGAAAGAGTAAATGAACTTTTAGATTTAGTAGGACTTTCTGAAAAAGCAAAAGTAAAGCCCACAAGCTTAAGTGGAGGACAAAAGCAAAGAGTTGCAATAGCAAGAGCTTTAGCATTAGAGCCTAAAGTTTTACTATGTGATGAAGCAACATCAGCCTTAGATCCAAAGATAACAAAGGATATATTAGCACTTTTATCTAAAATTAATAAGGAGTTAGGCATTACTATAGTAATAGTAACTCACCAAATGGAAGTAGTAAAAGAAGTTTGTGAAAAAGTTGCATTAATAGAAGGTGGAATATTAAAAGCAGAAGGAAAGTCAGAGGAATTATTCTTAAGACCTGGGGTATCATTAAAGAAATTCCTTGGAGAAGAAGAGGAAGATATTTTACCAGAGTCAGGTATTAATATTAAGTTATTCTTCCCAAGTACATCTTCAGAAAATGCACTTATAACAAAGATGGCAAGAGATTTAAATGTAGATTTTTCAATAGTTTGGGGTAAGCTTGAAAAGTTTAGAGAAGATATATTAGGTAATTTAGTAATAAATATTAATGAAAAAGATAAGGACAAGGTTATAGCTTATTTAGAAGAAAAAGGTGTAGTATTGGAGGTGCTTAAATAATGACAGAAATATTAATTGAAGGATTTAATAAAACCATAATAATGGTATTTTTCTCAACATTATTTTCAGTAATTTTAGGATTTATTCCAGCTATTATATTAATAGTTACAGCACCAAAAGGCTTAAAGCCTAATAAAACTGTTTTTAATACATTAGATACAATAATAAATATTTTAAGAGGTTTCCCATTTATAATTTTAATGGTAGCAATAATGCCACTTACAAAATTAATAGTAGGAAAATCTATAGGAACAACAGCAGCAATAGTTCCACTTACTATAGCAGCAGCTCCATTTGTAGCAAGAATTATAGAATCAGCTTTAAAAGAAGTAGATCCAGGAGTAGTAGAGGCAGCAAAATCCTTTGGTGCATCAAATACACAAATAATATTTAAGGTAATGCTTAAAGAAGCAGTTCCATCAATAATTTCAGGATTAACATTAACAATAATAAGCATAATTGGATATTCAGCTATGGCAGGAACAGTAGGAGCAGGTGGACTTGGAGACTTAGCAGTAAGATACGGTTATCAAAGATACCAAACAGATGTAATGATAGTAACAGTAATAATCTTAGTAATAATTGTACAAGTTCTACAATCACTAGGAAATTACTTATATAAAAAATTATCACAATAGAGAAATGAAAAATGAAAAATGAAGAATGATTTTACATTAATTTAAGAAACTCATAAGAGTTTCAACAAAAATTACTCATTATCAATTATGCATTACGCATTATAAGTGTGTATAGATTAAGGTTTATAAGTTTTTAAATTTTTAGATATAAATAAAAAAAGTAAAATGAAATGTAAAATAAGATAAAACTTCCTAAGAAGTTTTGAAGAAATTTTATAGTAATTTGGAACAAATTACATCAATAATTCTACATTTTACATTCTACATTTTACATTAAATTAAGGGGGTTTTAAATATGAAAAGAAAATCAATTTTATCAATTTTATTAGTAGGAGCTTTAGCAATAGGCTTGGTAGGATGTGGAAATAAAGCAGAGGGTACTGGCTCAGCAGCTGAAGATAAAACAATAACAATTGGGGTTAGCCCAGTTCCTCATAAGGAAATAGTAGAACAAGTAGTGCCAGATCTTGAAGCAGAAGGATATACAGTTAAAGTAGTAGAATTCACTGATTATGTAACACCTAATACAGCTTTAGCTGAAGGTGAGTTAGATGCTAACTACTTCCAACATATAGCATACTTAAATGAAACTAATGAAAGTAAAGGCTTAGATTTAACTTATACAGCAGCTATTCACTTAGAACCATTAGCAGCTTATTCTAAATCTATTAAAGATTTAAAAGATCTTAAGGATGGTGCAACAGTTGCAGTTCCAAATGATCCATCAAATGAAGCAAGAGCTTTAAGATTATTAGAAAAAGCAGGTTTAATTAAGTTAGGTGATGGAGAATTAGTTACTCCTAAGGATATTACTGAAAATACTAAGAACTTAAAGTTTGAAGAATTAGAAGCAGCTCAATTACCTAGAGTTTTAGAAGAAGTAGATATAGCAGTTATTAATGGTAACTATGCTCTTGAAGCAGGATTAAATCCAGCTAAAGAAGCATTAACAATAGAATATGCTAATGCAGAAGCAGCTAAAAACTATAGAAATATCTTAGCTGTTAAAAAAGGTACTGAAGAAAGTGAAAAAATTAAAGCTTTAACTAAGGCATTAACTTCTGAAAAAGTTAAGAAGTTTATAGAAGAAAAATATAGTGATGGAACAGTAATTCCAACATTCTAAGAAATAAATATAAATTATTATATAAAAGATGAAGTATTAAGCCTTAATATTTCATCTTTTATTTTTATAAATAGGAATTTATAGAAATAGATAATGTAGAAATATATTTTAATACTTAAATACAAATTAAGAGTTTACCTTAAATTAAGATATATATTATTTGTAGCAAGTACAACTAAAGTTAAATTAGAGAGGATGATATAATAATGAACAAACAGGAAGTATATAAATATTTGAAAGATATAAATATATGGCATGAAATTACAGAGCACAAAGCAGTGTACAATATGAAAGAAATAGAAGATATAGAGGTTCCATATCCAGAAGCAGATGCAAAAAACCTTTTTGTTAGAGATGATAAAAAAAGAAATTATTATCTTATAACAGTAAGAGGAGATAAAAGAGTTGATTTAAAGGATTTTAGGCAAAAGAACAATACAAGACCTTTAAGCTTTGCTTATGAAAAAGATTTAATGGATATTATGGGATTAATACCTGGAGCTGTTACACCTCTTGGTTTATTAAATGATAAAGAATGTAAAGTACAATTTTTTATAGATGAAGAGTTTAAAAATTCACCAGAATTAATAGGCATTCATCCAAATGATAATACAGCAACAGTATGGTTAAAAACAGAGGATTTAATAAAAATTATAGGAAACCATGGTAATGAAGTACATGTGGTAAAATTTTAGTGTACAATTAATTTATAGAAGTATTAAAATAAATTATAGGTGATATTATGGAGAAATTATATTATAAAAATCAATATTTAAAAGAAATTGAGGCAAAGGTAATAGAAGTTAAAAAAGTTAATGATAAATATCATATAGTTTTAGATAAAACTATATTTTTCCCAGGGGGAGGAGGGCAACTATGTGATGTGGGATACATAAATGATAAAGAAGTTGTAGAGGTGTATGAAGAAAATAAAATCATTTATAATGTGTTAAAGACTCCTTTTGAGGTTAATGATATTGTTAGTTGTAAAATAGATTGGGAACGAAGACAAGATGGAATGCATCAACATTTAGGCCAACATATATTATCGGGATGCTTTTTCAAATTATTTAATGCTAATACAGTAAGTATTCATTTGGGAAAAGAAATAAGCACAGTAGATATTATAGGAGTATTAAATGAAGAGCAAATAAGAAAAGCAGAAGCGTTTGCTAATGAAATTATTAATGATGGAATAGAGGTTAGTTTTTTAGTTCCAAATGAAGAAGAGCTAAATGCTATGAATTTAAGAAGAGATTTACCTAATACAGAAGAGGAAATTAGAGTTGTAAAAATAGGTGATTTAGATATTAATGCTTGTTGTGGAGTACATCCAAATAAAACATCAGATTTAAGGATGATAAAGATTAAGAAATTTGAAAAAAATAAGGGAAATACAAGAATAGAATTTTTAGCTGGAGAAAGAGCTATTAATGATTCTTTATTTAAGGATAAGGTTCTTAGAGAAATTTGTAATTATTTAAATAGTACTGAACATGAAGCTTTAAATGGAATAAAAAATTTAAAGAATTCCTTAGAAGAAATAAAAAAAGAAAAAAAGATATTAGAAGAAGAATTATTGAACTATGAAGAAGAAACACTTATTAAAGAAGGGAAAAATATAGGAAAATATATTGTTATTAATAAGATATTCTTTAATAAATCAACAGATTATGTTACAAGACTTGCTAATAAAATAAGCGAAAGAGATAGTATTATCTGCTTATTTGCAATAAGGTTTAAGGAGAAAGCTAATATAATTCTTGCTTCTTCAAAAAATATAGAAAATGTTAATATGGGGCAGATATTTAGAGAATATATTTCTATAGTTAATGGTAAAGGTGGAGGAAGTAAGACTTTAGCCCAAGGTGTTGGAGAAGTAGATAATATAGAAGAGTTTTTAAATAATATTTATAACTTTTTTTGTTGAAATACTAACTATAAAAATTAAATTTGTAACCAACTATCGAAATTCCCAATATACTAAATTATAAAGTAATGCAAATATTTATATTATTACTATATAAATAATGGGAGGGAAAGAGTTGGCAAAATGGGTATTGGATGCAGGTCACGGTGGAAAAGACTCAGGAGCAGTTGGTAAAAATGGTAGACGAGAATCTGATATAGTTTTAGAAGCTGTTTATGAGGCAAAAAGGTTATTAGAAAGAAACGGTGAAATAGTATTGCTTACAAGAGCATCTGATATATACTTAGATGTCATGGACAGAGTAGAGATAGCAAATAATTGGGAGGCAGATTATTTTGTTAGCTTCCATATGAACTCCTTTGTAGATAATTCTGTTACTGGAACTGAAATTGTAATATTTGAAAAGGGACATAAATCAGAAGAATTAGCAAGATTTTTAAAGGATGAATTACTTGCTAATTTAAAATCTAAGGATAGAGGAATAAAGGAAGCAAGTTATACTACTTTAAGGCAAACTAAGATGCCATCAGTTATTATTGAAGCTGAATTTTTATCAAATGAAGACATAGAAAAAAACTTTAGTGCTATAAAGTATGGTCATATGGTAGCAAGAGCTTGTTTAACTATGGTTAATAAAGTTTTAATTGATATTCCAGTAAAAAAACCAAAAACTCCTACAAGAGAAGGCTGGAGGATTTGCATTGGATATTATATAGATTATGAAACTGCTGAAGAGGAAGTAATTAGACTGCAAAGTGAAGGATTTAAGGATGCCTATGTGGTTCCATATCCAGAGGAAAATATATTAGTGAAGAAGTAAGAAGTAAGAAGTAAGAGGGAAGTTAGATTGAAATAATTTGATATAAAAGGTTGTGGCAACAGCTTTTTAATTGAGAATGTAGAATTATTGATGTAATTCGAAAGTAATTACTGTCCCAGGGTATATTTTTTTAGAAACTCCTAGCGGAGTTTCTTCTTTTTACATTGCGGGACAACACCTTTTAATTTTGCATAATTTAACATTGTAATATAAGAACTATTGTTAATTTTTCAATTCAAATACTTCTATATTACCATCAAGATTAACAGTTACTTCTATAATATCATCCTTGTTTTCAACTGCTCCACCTGTACTACTTGATTGAATTTTATAAGTTTTCTCTGGCTGTGTACCATCATTATAATCTTGAACTATTTCTCCTTTTGAAATGCTACTTTTATAAGATATTATAATATTTTTTATTGATGATAATTCAGATATGTTGTTTTTATAAGTTATTGAGAATTCTTTTTTACATTCACTATCAAAATTGCTGATATCATCATTTTCAATAAATGCTTGAGTAGTATTTATAGTATATTCAGCAATCCATGATTCATTTTCACCCTTAAAAGTATAATTATGCTTTACAATATCTTTTGAAGAGCAGCTCGTAGTTCCTGCCAAAATCAAGATAATTATAAAAATGATTAGTTTTTTCATTCTATAGGCCTCCTTTTTTTATTTTATTAACAATGAATTTTCTTGTTACCTATCTTAAAATTTCATAATTATTTTACTGTAGCCTCATCTAAAATATAACTTTTTAGAAGTTTTTTAATAAAATTTATTTAATATAAAAATGTTTTCTTATATAAAAATACAAATGACCATTAATGTATATTCTTATTATACATTAATTTGGAATATAATCTCATGATGAGTGAGAATAATATATTCAATTTTAAAAAAGTAATAAATTATCAACATTAAAATAGATCCATATTTTAAAATAGTGTTATGCATTAAAAAGTAAATATTATCTTTATTGTTAAAAAGAGTAAATAAGAGTATAATATTTTAAAGAATTGAAAGGTGGATAATTATGAGAAGCATGAGAAGGAAAGATAGGGAAGTAACAGATATTGATGAGAAAATTGAGATAATAAGCAATTGCAAAGTTATTAGATTAGCTATGAAGGATAAGGAAGGTTTATATATTGTACCACTTAATTTTGGATATTCGTATTTAAATGATAAGCTAACTTTATATTTTCACTCTGCTAAGGAAGGGAGAAAATTAGATGGTATAGTGGAAAATCCAGAAGTTGCCTTTGAGATGGATTGTGAACATAAATTAATTGAAGCAGAAATTCCTTGTCTTTATGGATTTTCTTATAAAAGCATTATAGGAAATGGTGTATCATCAATAGTTGAAAATATGGAAGAAAAGAAAAGTGCTCTTTCATTACTTATGAAGCATCAAACAGGAAAGGATTTTACTTTTGAGGACAAGCATGCTAAGGCAGTAACTGTTTTTAAGGTAGAAGTTACTAATTTCTCTGCTAAAGAGTATAAATAAATTTATATTACTAAATAAAAAAATCACACCATTAATATGTTTTGTTAATGGTGTGATTTTTTATTAGAATGTTGACAAATTCTTAGAACTATTAGAGTAACAAGAAATAACTTAACTTGAAAATTTAGATAAATTATTCGTGATTATAATAAGTAGTATTTAAATTGCTAATAACAAATGATATAATAACGGATAGAAAAAAATGGTTTAAATACATAATATTAAAAAGGTAAATTAAAGTTATAAAGAATAAGTAAAGGTGGTGTAAATATGAAGTTATTATCCATAATAATTCCCTGTTATAATTCAGAAAACTATATGAAATATTGTATAGAGTCACTTTTGCCAGGTGGTGATGATGTAGAAATTCTTATAATAAATGATGGCTCAAAGGACAAAACAGCTGAAATTGCAGAAGAGTATGCTAATAAATATCCATCTATAATTAAAGCTATTCATCAAGAAAATGGTGGACATGGTGAGACTATAAATACTGGGCTAAAAAATGCAACAGGGTTATATCTGAAAGTTGTTGATAGTGATGATTGGGTAGATACTAGAGCTTACTTTAAAATATTAGATGCTATAAAAGATTTCTATAGTAATAAAGAATATGTTGATATGATAATAAGTAATTTTGTATATGAAAAAGAAAATGCTAAGTTTAAGAAGGTTATGAAATATGATAACGTTCTTCCAGAAGGGAAAATATTTACCTGGGATGATATTGGAACTTTCCGTAAAGGACAATATATTTTAATGCATTCAGTTATATACAGAACTGAGGTTTTAAAAGAATGTGGACTAGTTCTTCCAAAGCATACTTTTTATGTTGATAATTTATTTGTATATTTACCACTTAAAAATGTAAAAAAGATGTTTTATATAAATGTTGAATTTTATAGATATCTTATAGGAAGAGAAGATCAATCAGTAAATGAGAAGGTTATGATAAAGAGGATAGACCAACAAATAAAAGTAAACAAATTAATGATAGAAAATATTGACTTAGAAGATATAGATAATAAAAAACTTTATAAATATATGATTAATTATTTGGAGATTATTACTGCTATATCAGGGGTATTGCTTATACGTTCAGGTACAGAAGAAAACTTAAAGAAGAAGAAGGAATTATGGAAATATATTAAAGATAAAGATGTAAATTTATATCGTACTCTTAGATATAAATTAATGGGACAACTAATAAATTTACCAGGTTTAATAGGACGTAAAATTTGTATAGGAGTATATAAAATATCTCAGCTAGTTGTAGGATTTAACTGATAGAAGAAAGGTAAATTATTATGGAAAAATATGATTTTTTAATTGTTGGAGCTGGACTTTATGGTGCTGTATTTGCACATGAAGCAAAAAAACGTGGTAAGAAATGTTTAATATTGGAAAAACGTAATCATATAGCAGGGAATATTTATACAGATAAAGTTGAAGATATTAATGTGCATAAATATGGTGCACATATTTTCCATACAAATAATAAAGAAGTATGGGATTATATAAATAATTTTGTAGATTTTAATAGATACACAAATAGCCCTATAGCTAATTATTGTGGTGAAATTTATAATCTTCCTTTTAATATGAATACCTTTAATAAAATGTGGGGTGTTAAAACTCCAGAGGAAGCTAAAGAAGAAATTAGAAAACAATGCAGTGATAACTATGTTGAAAATCCTAAAAACTTAGAAGAGCAAGCAATTAATTTAGTTGGAAGAGATATATATGAAAAATTAATTAAGGGATATACTGAAAAACAATGGGGAAGACCTTGTAGTGAACTGCCTTCATTTATAATAAGAAGGTTACCAGTAAGATTTACTTATGATAATAATTACTTTAATGATAGGTATCAGGGTATACCTATAGGTGGTTATACTAGCATAGTTGAAAAAATCATAGATAAAATCGAAGTAAAATTAAATACAGATTATCTTAAGGAAAAAGATAAATGGAATAGTATTGCTGAAAAAGTAGTTTATACAGGACCTATAGATGCATATTTTAATTATAAATTAGGAGTTCTTCAATATAGAAGTATAGCCTTTGAAAATGAGATTCTAGATATTGAAAACTTTCAAGGAAATGCAGTTGTAAATTATACTGATAAGGAAACTCCATATACACGAATAATAGAGCATAAGCATTTTGAATTTGGAAATCAGCCTAAAACAATTATAAGCAGAGAATATAGCAAGGAATGGAGTATTGGTGATGAACCATATTATCCTATAAATGATGATAAAAATAATGAATTATATAATAGATATAGTGAACTTGCAGAGTCTGAAAATAATGTGATTTTCGGTGGGCGTCTAGGAGAATATAAATACTATGATATGGATAAAGTCATAGAAGTAGCCTTAAAAAAGGTTAAAGAAGTATTTGCAGCATCTAATAAGTAAATAGAAAATTAATGATAAAATAATAAAAGAGAATTTAATGATATTATAATATTAAATATTAGTATGGTATAATTTAATAAATAATATTAAAATTTATCCTTGAAGTTGGAGGTTAACTTATGGAAAGAAATTATGAATTAATATATCATAGAAGTTATATGGAAATAGAATTTCCAGAGATACGTAAGCATAGATTTACAAAGGATTTTTCTTGGGGATTTTATTGTACTAAAATAAAAGAGCAAGCTGAAAAGTGGGCAGATAAATTTAATACATCCATAGTAAATGTTTATGAAGTTAAAGATATTAATTCATTGAATATTAAGGCGTTTGAAGATTATACTGATGAATGGCTAGAGTTTGTGGTTAAATGTCGTAGTGGAAATACACATGAATATGATGTTGTTATTGGACCAATGGCAGATGATACTATTTATGATTACATTGAAGCATACACACAAGGTCAAATGAATAAGCAAAAATTCTTTGAATTGATGAAATTCAAATATCCAACTCATCAAATAAGTTTCCATACAATTAAAGCTCTAGATTGTATTAATTTTATAGAAAGTTATAAAGTGAAATGATAGAAAATTATTATAGTTAAAATAAATAAAGGTAGTAAACAATCCAGTGTTTAACTACCTTTTATGATTTTTTATATATTCATTTTTTTATTTTAACTCTTACCTCTTACTTCTTCCTTAAAATCTCGTAAATTCTATCTTCCTCAAGAGTTTCTTTATCTAAAAGTTCCATAGCTAATTTATCTAGTATATCTTTATTTTTATTTAATACTCTAATAGTTTCTTCATATAATGAATTAACTAATTCCCTACATTCTTCAACTATAGGATTTCCATAACTAGCTGAAAGGTTACCTAATTTAGAGAGCTTTAATAAACCTAGAGTATTTCCCATTCCATATTCTGAAATCATAGCCATAGCCATTTCAGTAGTTTGACTTAAATCTCCTTCAGCACCAGTTGAAATTCTTTCTTTTCCGAAAATAATTTCTTCAGCAGCTCTACCTCCTAATAAAACCATGATTCTATTTTTTAAGTAATCTAATCTTTGATAAGATTTATCCTTAGGTATAGTTAAGGTATATCCACCTGCACCATTAGTAGTAGGAATAATAGTAATTTTTGATACCTTATCTTCAGGTGTTTTTATAAGAGAAAGAAGAGCATGTCCTGCTTCGTGGTATGAAGTTAAAAGTCTATCTTCTTCTAAATAATGTCCTCTTTCCTTCTTTTCATAACCTGCAAGTACAATTGAATAAGCTTTATTTATATGTTCTTCTGTTAATGAAGGTGAATTTTCTTTAGCAGCAATAATTGCAGCTTCATTAATTAAGCTTTCTAATTTTGCACCTGAGAAATAAGCAGTTTTTTTAGCAATATCTTTAATATTTATTTCTTTAAAAGGTTTATTTTTCAAATGTAGAGATATAATTTTTTCTCTTGCAGATAAATCAGGTAATGAAACCTCAATATGTCTATCAAATCTACCAGGTCTAAGTAGTGCTGAATCAAGGGTATCTAACCTATTAGTAGCAGCAATTACTACTATGCCTTCTTTTTCACCAAAGCCTGACATTTCTGTTAAAAGAGCATTTAAGGTCTGATCTCTTTCATCATTTCCACTGGAAGCACTAGAGCCACCTCTTTTCTTACCTATAGCATCTATTTCATCTATAAAGATAACAGCTTTACCATGAGCTTTTGCTTTCTTAAATAAATTCCTTATCCTAGCAGCACCAACCCCCACATAAACTTGTACGAAATCAGAACCACTTAAAGCATAAAAGGGAACCTTAGCTTCACCTGCAACTGCCTTAGCAAGAAGAGTTTTACCAGTACCTGGGGAACCATATAATATAACTCCCTTTGGCATTCTAGCTCCATATTCCTTATATTTTTCAGGATTTTTCAAGAAGTCAACTATGTCCATAAGGCTTTCCTTAGCTTCTTCATTTCCAGCAACTGAATTAAAGTTTAATACATTTTCTTCTGTAGAAAAATCTTTTATATCTAAGTTAGTAATCTTAGATGTACTTCTTTTACCCATAGAAATAAATACAATTGAAATTACTGAAGCTAAAAGTACTATGGATGTAATAGTCTTAGGTGGACTACTTATATTTTCATCTGAAATTTCTATATTATTTTTTAATAAATCTTCTTTTAAGGTTGGACTATTAGGATTTTCAGTAGAGTATTTACTACCATCCTTTAAAAATACAGTAAGCTTAGAGCTATTATTAATAATTACTTTAGATATATTATTATCAGTTATATCTTGTAAAAATATTGAATATTGTTTAGTGTAGTTAGCAGTTTTACCAAAACTTAAATACATTAAAACTAATGTTGAAAGAATAGCTGTTGCTATTGGAATAAAAATTAAATTTTTCTTTAGTTTGTTCATTATTACCTCCTAAATAGAAGACTAACTATCAAAAATATTTTAACATCTTTAAATATTTAGTCCACTTAATAGCCTAGATTATTCCTATGTAAGTGTTGGAATAAATGCCAAACCAAAAAGATATCTTTAAAAAGTTATGTAAATAGAGTATACTTTAAGTAAAATAGCTGACTGATTAGAACAATGATTTTAATAAGCAATATATAAGGAGAGATAATAAAATTGCTTTATTCAACTGTGTTATCATCAAAGGATATTACTAAGTTAGTTAATTTAAAAGGCAAGGATAAAGGGATAGAGATAACCCATATAGAAATAGATAATGAAATTAATTTTTCAGGTAAAATTTTTAACAAAATAAATAGCAAATTTAGTGGTAGTCTATATATTAAAAGTTTTTATAATAATAAAATAGTTATTAGAACAAAAGATATAAGTATAGATAAATTAGGAATGTTAAAAGGAATTAGCAATGTAGTTTTAAAATCAGTAATTAAAATCATTGGTGAAGATCAGCTTATTATTAAAGGAAAAGATATTATTATTGACTTAAACAAGTATGAAGCAAATATAGAGGATGTATATATAAAGGACAAGCTACTTTATATAATAGGCTCTAAATTAGAATTATATATTAATGCATAGTTAACTTATTAATGGGAGGTAAGTATGAATATTTCAAGTGTTAAAGTCGCATTAACAGGCGAAGATTTATTAAGTATTTTAAATGAGTTTGTAAGCGTAGAAGGTTTAAACTTAGAAAAAATTGATATTGATGACGAAATAATATTACATGGAAGCTTTACAAAAGGAATAACAATTAATTTTGTAGCAGGTGTTAAAGTAAGTAGAGTTGAAGATGGAATTATACATGGAGAGGTTTCAACTTTTAAAGTAGCAAAATTAAAGATATTCTCATTAGTTAGAAAAGCAGTCTTAAAGTTTGCATTAAAATCTTTAGAAGAAAAAGGGATAAGCTATAAGGATGGTAAGGTAGTAATAAATATTAAACATTTATTAAAGGATGTTCCATATGTTGATTTAAATATAGCAGATATATATTTTACTCAAGATCTTTTAAATGTTGATGTAGCTAATATTGATATTTCAATAAAGGGTACCTTAATAAAAGAAGTTCCAGTAGAAGAAGAACAAGAAGAAGATGAATTTGAAGAAATTGATGAAAATATAGAAAAGGTAAAGGATTATTATAGTAAAGGAAGAAATTTTGCAGTAGAAAAGCTTCCACAAAAGATAAAAACTTATAGTGATTATTTATTTATAGTACCAGATATGGCAGCTTTATTGTATAGATTATTAAAGGATAAGAGAGTTTCTTTAAAAACAAAGCTAATTATTTCAGGAGCTGTGGCATATATTGCTTTTCCAACGGATATAATACCAGATAGTATACCTTTTATAGGTAAAGTAGATGAAATAGCAGTTGCATTTTTTGCATTAGAAAGAATAATTGATGATGTACCAATTAAGGTAGTATTAGAAAATTGGGAAGGGAAAAATGATATTGTTTTTGTAATAAGAAATATTGTGGAATATGTAATAAACTTTACAGGAGCTAGAAATGTAGAGAAGATTTACAATTTTATAGAGGAAATTGTTTCATTATAGAATAATCGAAGGAGTACTATAAATGGCAAAAAAAGTTTATGCAATAAAAGAAGGTTTTAACTTTAGTACTAATGAAAAAGTTGAAAACTTAATAGTAGATACTTGGGCAGAATGTCAAAGATATATAAAAGGAGTTAAAGGAGCTAAATATAAAAGCTTTGAAGATATAAATGAAGCTAAGGCATTTTTAACTAATGGAGATGGAATGCTAAAAAAAGGTGTAGATACTTATCCTATGGATTGTTTACATATTTATGTAGATGGAAGCTATAATATTTCTACAGAAAGATATGCCTATGCTTTAGTAGCTGTAAAAGATAATGTTATAGAATATGTTGAAAATGGTAGAAGTGAAGATAATTCTAATAAAGCTATAAGACAAATTGCTGGAGAATTAGAAGCTACAGTTAAAGGTGTTGAATATGCATTAAGACAAAAGGAAAAGAAAGTAGTTATTTTCCATGACTATGCTGGAATTGCTCATCATGCCACAGGATTTTGGGAAAGAAAAGAACAATCATCAATAGATTATCATAATAAGATGAAAAGTCTAATGAATAGTGGTATTGAAGTGATTTTTGTTAAAGTAGATAGTCATACAGGTGATTTATATAATGAAATTGCAGATGAAAAATGTAAGGAAGCCTTAAATATTGAGTCTAATAATGAGTTTTACAAATATCTTGGAAGTAATGAAATTATTGTTTCTAATAATTTAGTTAAGGAAAAACTTAAAAATATAGCTAAGGATAGAGACTATAATATTATTTCTAAAGATGATTCTATTATAATAGATGATAAAGATGCTTCTATAATTTTAAAAGCTAAAGTAAAAGAAGAGGCTACTATAGATAATAATTATAAAGAAGAGGAAGAAATAATAGAAAAGCTAAGAGATATTCTAAAGAAACTTCCTAAGGAAAAACAAAAGGATATTTTAAGTTATGGAGAATATCTATTAAATAAGGAAATTAATAAATAATTATAATAATCATTTCATGAATATAAGATTAAAAAATACAAATAATAATATTAGAATAATATTTATGAGGTGATATAAATGCTAAGAATGATTAAAGGAATGGCGGCAGGAGCTGTGATAGGAGTTGCAGTAACTGCTGTTATGCTACCACAATTAGATAGAAGAACTCAAAGAAATTTAAAAAGAGTTGGCAGAAGAGCTATGAATATGGCAGAAGATGCTTGTGATATGATGATTGGATATATGAGATAGAAATTATATTCTGAAGGCTTGGAACTTGCGACGTCGCAAAGAATTATTTCCTTCAGTATAAAAAGAGATCAATATAATGTTAGTGTGACTTGGAGCTTGCGAGGTCACAGCTAACATTATATTGTTCTCTTTATTTTTTTATAATTAAAATTTAAAGAAAAAAATTAAAATTATTAGTGTTTTTACTTACTTTAATGATATAATATTTAAAAGGAAAAAATAAGAAAATATTTTTATTTATATTATAATTTGACGAAAAAAGCAAATTAATAGGTTTATTATATGGAGAATTACTATTAAAAATGGTTAAATTATGATATAATTTAAAATTATAGGAAAAGTATAGAATATTAATATATTGGTATGAAAAGGAAGAGTAATGATGGAGATTCTTGCATTAGGAGAAAAAATAAAAAGAAGACGTAAAGAGTTAGATATGACTCTTAAGGATTTAGCTGGAGATAGAATTACTCCAGGACAAATCAGCTTGGTTGAATCAGGGCGTTCTAATCCTTCTATGGATCTACTTGAATATTTAGCAGGAGCTTTACAAACTTCAGTTGAGTACTTAATGGAATCAGAAGAGACGCAAGCAGAAAAGATAAGTGTGTATTATGAGCAAGTTGCCGAATCTTATATTTTATCTGGAGATTATATTACTGGTGAAAAATATATAGAAAATGCTTTGTATTATGTTGAAAAATATAATTTAGAGTATAGAAAGGCAAAAATTATATATTTAAGAGCTAAAATATGTAAAGCTAAAGAAGAGTATACTTTAGCACAACAATTTTTCTTGTCATCAAATGTTATATTTATTAAAAATAATAATTACGAAGAAATAGTTAATACATTTTTAAACCTAGGAAAAATAACTTTAGAACAAAATGCATTTCATTCTGCTAGTAGTTATTTAAGACAAGCTGAAAAGGTCTACTTAGATAATAATATAGGAGATGATTTCTTACTTGGTGAAATATATTATTATATGGCACAGGCTTATTTTAATATAGAAGACATGACTAATGCAATGAATTATTCATTTTTGGCAAAAAGTAAATTTGAACAAGTTAGAAATAGAGAAGAATACGCTAAAACCTTACTATTGTTATCAAAGGAATATAATAAGCAAGGGGATTTAGCAAATGCTATTAAATATTCACAAAAAACTTTAGAGGTGTATAAAGAACTAGATGAATTACATAATATATCTGAAATAGAAAATAATTTGGGAAAATTATTCTATGAATTTGAGAATATTGAAGAATCCTTTAAGCATTATGAAATATCTAAGAATATTAGAATAAGAAGAAATGATTCTAAAGTAGTTAATACATTAATGAATATTTGTGAAAACTATATTAAGTTAAAGGATATTTCAAAATGCGAAGAGATACTTATAGAGATAAGTTCTTTCCTAGACGAAGGGGATATAGAAAATCTAATAGAGTTGAATTTACTATGGTATAGAATTTATATTCTTAAGGAATTACTTAAAGAAGCTGAATATGTTTTACTTGATACTTATGACTTAGCTAAAAAAAATAATTTACAAAAACAAGCTGGGCAATTATCAATAATGATAGGAAAGTTCTATATAGATAATAAAAAAGAAGTAGAGGCAGCTAAGTATTTAGATGAAGGAGTTAATATTTTTAGGAAGTTAGGAATACTTAAAAATTAATTCAGGCGGGGGATTTAAATGGAAATATTATCAACTGGCGAAAAAATAAAAAGGGCGAGGGTATATCAGGGAATAACCTTAAAAGAATTATGTGGAAATAAAGTTTCTATATCTAAGATGAGTTGCATAGAAAATGGAAAAATTAAGGCTGATAAAGATGTTTTAGAATATATATCAGAAAAACTTGGACTTGATTATGATTATTTAGTAAGAGATGTAGAGGAACAAATAATAAATAATTTAAAATTAATTAAAAGAGGCTTAGTTCCAGATGAAGAAATTGATAATGTTATTAATCATAACTTAACTTATGCTTTAGATTATTCCTATAATGATTTGGCCTTTGAGTTAATTCATATGCTATTTAATTATTATGTTAAGAAAAATAAAGTTGAAAATATACAATTAATAATTTCACAATACTATGATTTATATCAAAAAAATAATACTCCTGAAAATACTATAACTTACTATGCAGATATGGCAACTTTCTTTTATAGCATTAAAGATTATAATGAAGCTATAAACTACTTTAGCAGAATAAGATCAATTATAAAAAATAAGAAGGATTTTAGTAAAGCAGATTATGCATATATTTGCTATAGAGAAGGAAAATCTTTTGAAAAGTTAGGTAAATTGGATAAAGCTTATGATATTTTAAAAGAAGCATTAAAATATGTAGATAGTATTGAGAAGGCTTTAGATAAGGGAGATATTTATCATAGCTTTGGAACTGTTTGTATAAGACTAAATAAGAAGAATTATGAAAAATATATAAATATATCTTATGAATATAAAAAGGAAAAAGTAGCAGTGCTAGCAATTGCTAAGGGGAAAACTGGAGAAAGTTATTTTTACGCAAATAACAGAGAAAAGGCAATTCAAGAAATTATGGAAGGCATTGATTTATTCCCTACAATAGATGAAAAGAAATATGTTAGATTCTTAAATAAATGTGTTAAAACTCTTTATGAAAATAAGGAATATGATATTGCCTATGAAATTACAGATAAAGCCTTAAATTCTGCCATCGATACTAATGATATAGCATTAATTGAAGAAGCATATTATTTAAAAGGTATGATACTTCAGAAAAAAGAACTTTATGTCCAAGCTGAGATGTATATGAACCTTTCACTTGATTCCTTATTTAAATTTGCTAACAAAGAAAAGAGACATGAAAGATATCTTGACATGGGAGAAATGTACTATAAGCTAGGAGATGTAAAGGATTCTTTGAAGTATTTTACATTAGCTATGAAACTAGAGAAATAATATATATTTATTATAAAAATAAAGGAGCTGTTGCATTAAAAATTAGGCGCAGTTCTTTTTTTGTTAAAAAATAAATCTAAGGCTTTAAAAGTTTTATGTTCTACTATTTTACTACTTTATTATTCTTTCAATGGACTAAAAATTATAGTATATTGAAAGATTTTTTGTAAATAACAATTATTTTTATTTAATAGTATTTATATTTATATAAAAGTGTTCTACAATAATAGTAGGAAAATTCTAAATATTCTCTACTTTATAAAATTCTTTATTACACAAAATTTTCTACTATATAGAAATCTCTATGAAACAAAAATCTCTATTTAAAAATAAAAATATATATAATCCAAATTGTTATATAAATCCTAAAAGGTATAAAAGAAGTTTTAGGGGATATATAGAATTATTCATAAACAAAATATTACTTATTTAAAATTATTTTTATGGGAGGAGATAATTTGAAGAAAAAAGGTCTATCGTTAATGTTAGCGGGGGTTTTAGTAGCGTCGGTAGTGTTAAACCCTTTTTCGTTTAACACTACTAAGGCTATGGCCGAAGTAGTGGTTAATTCAAATTCAGAAAGCTCAGACAGCGAAGTTGAACAGAATTATGTTTACTTATCAGATATACAGTATGATGCAAGTAAGTCACAAGTAGAATACGGAAGCATAACAATAAACAAAAATATAAACGGTGGTATAATTAAATTACTTAATAATGGTGAAGTAATAGAGTATGCTAAAGGGGTTGGAGCTCATGCTAAATCTACATTAATATATGATGTGGAAGATTATTCAACTACATACTCTAGATTTGTAGCACGCTTAGGAGTAGACTACTCCATGAGAGGTAGAGGTAATGGTGTTAAATTTATAATTTCTACATCTCAAGATGGAACTACTTGGAGCAATGTAGAAACAACAGGTATTATGACTGGTGCAAGTGAATCTAAATTAGTAGATATAAATATTCAAGGTATTAAGTATTTAAGACTAGTAGCTGAAAACAATGGAGGTAATGAAGCAGACCATTCAATTTATGCTGATGCTAGGTTAGTTAAATCAAGCTATGATTTAAATAGTGAAAAATATGCAGGTATTAAAACTTTAAATGAGTATGATGCAGAAATTACGAAGAAAAGTGTAGAAGCTAACTATGCAGAGAATAAAAAGCTTATTCAAGAAAGAGAATTAGTAAGAAGATTAGGTTATGAGTCATTACAAAATAATTTAAGAGATAATGAGGCTCTTAGAGATACCTTTGATTGGTTATTAAATGATGAAC